>DATMWF010000197.1:0-18232 GCA_035562675.1 Arenimonas sp.
CACATGTCCTGGATCAGATGCATCAGCGCCAGCGGCGATTCGCTCTGCTGCACCAACAGGCCGTCCGGGCGCAGCGCCTTGAAGCAGTTTTCATAGAACGCCTGGTTGAACAGGCCCTCGGCCGGGCCGACCGGATCGGTCGAATCGACGATGATGATGTCGATGCTGCCCGGCGCGGCGTTCTGCATGTAGGCGATGCCGTCGTCGAACATCACCGTGGCGCGCGGATCGCCGTTGCTTTCACACAGTTCGGGGAAGTATTTCTCGGCCATGCGGGTCACCTGTTCGTCGATGTCGCACTGCACCACCGATTCAACATCGGCGTGCTTCAGGCACTCGCGCAGGGTGCCGCAGTCGCCACCGCCGATGATCACGATGCGCTTGGGCGCCGCGTGCGTGTAGATGGCCGCATGCGACATCATCTCGTGGTAGAAGAAGTTCTCGCGCGTGGTCACCATCATGGCGCCGTCGATCACCATCAGGTTGCCGAAATCGGTGGTCTGGTAGATGGCGATGTTCTGGAACGGCGACTGCACTTCGTCCAGCTTCTTCACGATGCGGAAGCCGATGGCCGAGCCGGTGTGTTCGAAGTTTTCGTAGAACCAGGTATCGGTGGCCATGAGCGCTCCTGAAAAAAGCAAAAAGTGAGGCGCATTGTAGCCGATTCCAGGCTGCGGAGGGTTACAATAGCGCTCTTTGTCAAGGAACCTGGGCCCATGAGCGCTTGGTCGGTTGAACACGCCAAACAACTGTATTCGATGCCGTACTGGTCGGAGGGCTATTTCGACATAGACGCCGCCGGCCGAGTCTGCGCGCAGCCGCTGGGACCGGAGGGCCCGCGTCTGCCGATACCCGAGCTGATCGAGCAGGCCGCACGCGGCGGCGTCAAGCTGCCGTTGCTGCTGCGCTTCTCCGATATCCTGCCGCACCGTCTGCAGGCCATGCAGCGCGCCTTCAATGCCGGCATGGGGCATCTGGGCTACAAAGGCGGCTATACCGCCGTGTACCCGATCAAGGTCAACCAGCATTTCGGCGTGGCCGGTGTGCTGGCGGCGGCCGGCAACGAGCAGTTCGGCCTGGAGGCCGGCTCCAAGCCGGAACTGATGGCGGTACTGGGTTTGGCCAAACCGGGCAGCGTGATCGTCTGCAACGGTTACAAAGACCGTGAATTCATCCATCTGGCCCTGCTCGGCAAGCAGCTGGGTTTCGACACCACCATCGTGGTCGAAAAGCCATCTGAACTCGACATGATCCTGCAGGAAGCGGCCAAGCTCGGCGTCACCCCCGGCATCGGCGTACGGCTGCGCCTGTCTACCCTCGGCGCCGGTAAATGGCAGAATTCCGGCGGTGACAAGGCCAAATTCGGACTCTCGCCACGCCAGGTGCTGGATCTGGTCGAGCGCTTGCGCGCCGCCGGCCAGCTCGACTGTCTGCAGCTGCTGCATTTCCATATGGGCTCGCAGATTTCCAACCTGCGCGACATCGCCGCCGGCATGCGCGAGGCCGTGCGCTATTTCGTGGAGCTTAGCAAGGCCGGCTGCGGTATCCGCTTCATGGATTCCGGCGGTGGTCTGGGCGTCGACTACGAGGGAACCCGCTCACGCGGCGCCTGCTCGATCAACTACCGCCTCGAGCAGTTCGCGCAGACCCTGATCCAGCCGCTGCAGGAGGCCTGCGCCGAGCATGGCCTGCCGGAACCGCGCATGATCACCGAAGCCGGGCGCGCGATGACCGCGCACCACGCGATGATGGTGGTCAACGTCTCGGAAGTGGAGCAGGCCCCGGACGGCGCCGTGCCGGACGCGCGCAAGGGCGAGCCGCTGGTGATCAAGCACCTGCGCGACCTGGTGCGCAGCATCGACAGCCGCACCGCGCTGGAGGTGTATCTGGAAGCCCAGCATTACCTCGCCGAAGGCCAGGCCCTGTTCGCGCATGGCCAGCTCGGCCTGGACGACCGCGCCCTGCTCGACGACCTGTTCTACGCCATCGCCCACGCCGTGCGCCGCCAGCTCAATCCGGACGACAAAAGCCACCGCGAGGTGCTCGATGAACTCGATGAGCGCCTGGTCGACAAGTATTTCGTGAACTTTTCGGTGTTCGAATCCATTCCCGACGTCTGGGCCATCGACCAGGTGTTCCCGATCATGCCGATCGCGCGTTTGGACGAGCGTCCGGAACGCCACGGCGTGATCGCCGACCTGACCTGCGATTCCGACGGCCGGGTCGACACCTATGTGCAGTCTCAGACGCTTGGCCACTCGCTGCCGGTGCATGCGCTCAAGCAGGGCGAGAGTTACCGGCTGGGCGTGTTCATGGTCGGCGCCTACCAGGAGACTCTCGGCGACATCCACAACCTGTTCGGCGACACCGATACCGCCAATGTCCGCCTGGATGCGCTCGGCGGCTACAGCATCGAACGCCAGCGCAAAGGCGATACCACCGACGTGATGCTCGACTACGTCGGCTATAAGCTCGATGACCTGCGCGCACGTTACCGGCATCTGGTCGACCATGCCGGGCTGGACCCGGCACAGGCGCAGTCCGCGCTGGATGCCCTGGAGACCGGCCTGACCGGTTACACCTATCTTGAAGAAACCCTGCACGGAGCCTGATATGCATGCCATCACCCACGTCGGTTTCATCGGTCTGGGCGCCATGGGCGCGCCGATGGCCGGACACCTGCACGCCAAGGGCCTGCTGCACGCAGTCGGTAACCGCACGGTCGCCAAAGCCGATGCGCTGGCTGCCGGCCTCGGCGTCAAGGCGGCGCATGCACCGGCTGATTTCACCGCCTGCCAAGCTGTGGTGCTGTGCGTGTCGAAGGATGCTGACGTGCTGGAATGCTGCGCCGGGCTCGCTCAGGCGCTGCCGGCCGGGTCGGTGGTCATCGACCACTCCACGGTCGCGCAGTCGACCGCGCAGCGCGCCTTTGCCATGCTCGGGGAAAAAGGCATCGCGTTCCTCGATGCGCCGGTATCCGGCGGCGTGGAGGGCGCGAAAAACGGCAAGCTGTCAGTGATGGTCGGCGGTGAGCCCGAGGTCCTGGCGCGCGTGCAGGACGTGCTGGCCGCGTATGCCCTGCGGGTTACCCATATGGGCCCGTCCGGCGCCGGGCAGGCCACCAAGGCGGTCAACCAGGTGTTGGTGGCCGGCATCGCCCAGGCGGTCTGCGAGGGCCTGGCGTTCGGCGAGGCCTTGGGCCTGAAGCCTGAATCGCTGGTGCCGACCCTGGCGGCCGGTGCGGCCGGCAACTGGTTCCTGGACAAGCGCGGCGCCACCATGCTGGCCGGCAGCTATGCGCCGGGATTCAAATCCGCGCTGCTGCTGAAGGATCTGCACATCGTGCAGGACATGGCCATGCAGCTGGGCAAGCGGTACAGCGTCATCGAGCAGTCGTTGGCCGACTACCAGAAGCTGGTGGATGGCGGTTTCGGCGAGGAAGACACCTCGGCCCTGATCCGCCTGAAACGCTGATCACTTGACTTTGATGCGGACCGCGTTGATGCCCTGGCCGGCCAGGTTGGCTTTCGCCGCGTTGGCGGCGCCGGCGTCCGCATAAGGCCCCAGACGCACGCGATACATGGTTTTGCCGTTCACCTCGGCCATCTCCACATGCGCCGGTTCGCCGGAAAGCGCGATGCGCGCCTTCAGGTCGTCGGCATCGGCGCTACGTTCGAACGAGCCCGCCTGCAGCAGATAGCGTGAAGCATCGGCGGTCGGGGATTTTTCAGGCGCAGCCTGTGCCGCGGCCGGTTCCCGGACTGGGCCGGCCGGCGCGGCGGCTACCGCCGGGGACGTGTCATCGGCCGTTTTTTTTGCATCCGGACCGGTGGCCACCGCGGTATCTTCCGCTTCGGGCACATCCACGGTTTCCTGTGTGGGAAGCACGTCGTAAAAACTGTAATCGGTGTCCAGCACGCCGTCATCCATGCCGCTGGCCGGCGGTTCGGAAGACTTGCCCGGTTCCTTGTCCTTGACTTTGGCGCCCGGCACGGGCCGCGTATCGGGTTCCGGCCCGCCCATCGCGCGGTATTGCTGGTAGCCGAAATAGCCCAGCACGCCGACCATCAGGCCGATCAGCAGCCACGCCCACGCCGGTGTGCCGCTGGACCCCTGCCGGCGCGCCTGCGGTTTGCTGCGTCTTGCCACTTACATGCGCTCCGGCGCGGACACGCCCAGCAGCGCCAGTCCGTTGCCAAGCACCTGTGCCGTGGCCTTGCACAGGCCCAGGCGCGCGTGCCGGACGGTTTCGTCCTCGTTCAGGATGTCGCAGTTTTCATAGAAGGAATGGAAGGCATTGGCGGTTTCACGCAGGTAGTTGGCCAGGATCTGCGGCCCGCGGTTCTGCGCCGCCGACTCGATCGCTTCCGGGAAGCGCATCAGTTCACCGAGCAGCGCCAGTTCGGAATCGGTGTTCATCTGCCCGCGGTTGGCGATCGCGGCGCTGTCGTTGTAGCTCCACTGCTTTTCCTTGAGCTTGCGGAACAGGCCGGCCGAACGGGTGATCGCATACTGGATGTAATACACCGGATTTTCCTTGGAATGGCTTTTGGCCAGGTCCAGGTCGAAATCCAGATGCTGGTCGTTCGAGCGCATCACGTAGAAATAGCGTGCGGCGTCGTTGCCGACTTCCTCGCGCAGTTCGCGCAGGGTCACGAAACTGCCGGCACGGGTCGACATCTGCACGCGTTCGCCGCCGCGGTACAGGATGGCGAACTGCACCAGTTGGATCTCGACTTTCGACTCATCCAGGCCGAGGCCCTTGGCGGCCGCCTTCAGGCGCACGATGTAGCCGTGATGGTCGGCGCCGAAGATATACAGCGCGCGCTCGAAGCCGCGCTCGAACTTCGACAGCAGGTAGCCGATGTCGGAGGCGAAATAGGTCGAGACGCCGTTGTCGCGCACGACCACGCGGTCCTTGTCATCGCCGAAATCGGTGGCGCGGAACCAGAGTGCGCCGTCCTGCTGGTACAGATGGCCGTTTTTCTGCAGGACGTCGATGGCGCGCTGGACGAAGCCTTCGGTGCTCAGCGATCGTTCGGAGAAGAAGTTGTCGTGGTCCACGCCGAAGCCGTGCAGGTCGTTGCGGATGTCGCCCAGGCAGAACTCCAGGCCACAGCCGAACACTTTGCGGTAATCGGCGTCGCCGAGCAAACGGCGCGCATTGGCGATCAGCGCATCGACGTGCTTTTCCTTGTCGCCGTCCTGGCTTTCGTCGGCGGGAACGCCCTCAAGGATGTCATTGGCGCTGAAGCGCAGGCGGTCGCCTTCGAGGGCACGCAGGCCGCGCGCGATGTCGGTGACGTACTCGCCCTTGTAGCCGTTGTCCGGGAAACGCACGTTGACGCCGCACAGCTCGTGGTAGCGCAGCCAGACGCTGACCGCCAGGATATCCATCTGACGGCCGGCATCGTTGACGTAATATTCGCGCTGGACTTTATGGCCGGCGGCCTCCAGCAGGTTGGCGACCGACGCGCCGTAGGCCGCGCCGCGGCCGTGACCGACATGCAGCGGACCGTTCGGGTTGGCGGATACGAACTCGACCGTGACCGATTCGCGGGAGTCGGCCGGCTGCCGGCCGTAGTCCGTGCCCTGTTCGAACACCCGGCGTACGGTGGACAGCAGGCAACGGCGGGAGATGGTGAAATTGATGAAGCCCGGCTTGGCGACCGCCACTTTCTCGATATGCCTGGATTCATCGGAGGAATCCATGTTCTTGATCAACGCGTCGGCCAACAGCATGGGGTTCATGCCGACCCGCTTGCCCAGCAGCAGGGCGATGTTGGTCGCGTAATCGCCGTGATCCCGGGATTTGGTCCGCTCGATGACGTAATCGGGCAATTCCAGGTCGGCGGGTATCTTGCCTTCACGGCGCAGATCCAGCAGGGCTTGCGCCACAAGTTCACGAAGATGGTCTTTCACAGGCTGAAATCAACTTTTATAAGGTCGTTTATTGTAGCCTGAACCGGTGCGGAAACATACCGGATTCAACGCATTACAGCCAGCCCCGTTCAGCGAAAGAGGTGATTTCATTGTCCGCCACGATGAAATGGTCCAGGACGCGGATATCGACCAGGCACAGCGCCTGTTTCAGGCGCGCTGTCAGCGCGTGGTCGGCGGCGCTGGGCTCCGGATGGCCGCTCGGATGGTTATGGACGAACAAAACCGCCGCCGCGTGGTGGCGCAGGCCCTGCTGCAGCACCACGCGCGGGTAAACTTCCGAACAGTCCAGGCTGCCCTCGAACAGCTCCTCATAGCAGATCAGCCGATGCCGCGCGTCAAGGTACAGGCACGCGAAGACCTCCCGTTGCCGGTCGCGCAGCTGGATCCGGAGCCAGTGGCGGACCTGTTGCGGGTCATTGAGCGCCTGGCCGCGTGACAGGGGTTCGCACCAATGCCGGGTGCCCAGCTCCAGGCAGGCGGCCAGTTTGCAGGACAGTTCGATGCCGATCCGGTGCACTTGGCTGAATTCGCCGATCGAGGATTGGCCCAGGTTCCGCAGGCATTGCCGTTCCAGCGCCATCGGCCGGAAGTCCTGCGCCGCGCGGTGCGGCGCGCAGATCAGCTGCAACAGCTCGGCGTCGCTCAGGGATTTGATGCCGCGCTCCAGGGCTTTGTTCTGCGCGGATATCCACGGTTTTACGGTTCGGGTTGTCATGTGCCTACTGTGCGCCGTGGATTTCTGGCGCTCAGTCGGAATTCAACGGCTTTTAGGTTAAGCTAATGCCCATATGCATGTAGGAAAAGACGGGTGACGGCATTGATCGGTGAACGCGTATTGCTTGGGGTGACAGGCGGCATCGCCGCCTATAAATCGGCGGAGCTGACGCGCCGGTTGAAACAGGCCGGCGCTGACGTGCGCGTGGTGATGAGCCGCTCCGCGGAGCAGTTCATCACCCAGACCACCCTGCAGGCCCTGTCCGGCAACCCGGTGCGCACCAGCCTGTGGGACACCGACGCCGAGGCGGCGATGAGCCACATCGAGCTGGCGCGCTGGGCAAGCAAGGTCGTGGTCGCCCCGGCCAGCGCGGATTTCATCGCCCGGCTTGCCGCCGGCCAGGCCGGTGATCTGCTGAGCACCCTTTGCCTTGCCACCACGGCACCGATTTATCTGGCACCGGCGATGAACCAGGCCATGTGGGCCAACGCGGCTTCGGCGGCGAACAGGAACCTGTTGCTGCAGCGTGGTGTTCAGCTGCTCGGTCCGGCCAGCGGCGAGCAGGCCTGTGGCGAGGTCGGCGAAGGCCGCATGCTGGAGCCCATCGACATCGTCAGCGCCTTGTCCGGTGTTACCGGCGCGTTGACGGGAAAGAAATTCCTGATTTCCGCCGGACCGAGTTTCGAAGATATCGATCCGGTCCGGTTCATCGGCAACCGCAGCTCGGGGAAAATGGGCTTCGCCCTGGCTGAAGCGGCCAGCGAGCAGGGCGCTGACGTGGTCCTGGTCGCCGGACCGGTGTCGCTGGCCACTCCGCGCGGTGTCCGCCGTCTTGACGTGCGCTCCGCGCAGCAGATGTTCGATGCGGTGATGGCCGAGCTGCCGGGGGTGGACGTTTTCATCGCTTCGGCGGCGGTCGCCGATTACCGGCCGAAACAGGTCTCCGCCCGTAAAATCAAGAAAACCGACTGTACCCTGAGCTTGGATCTGGAACGCACGGCGGATATCCTCACGGCCGTATCAACCGCCCCGGACCGGCCGGAGCTGGTGGTCGGCTTTGCCGCTGAAACCGAACGGCTCGATGAATATGCGCAACAGAAGCTGCTGGCCAAGAACCTCGACTTCATCGCCGCCAACGACGTCAGCGACCCCGCCATCGGCTTTGAAAGCGAACGCAATGCCCTGACGGTTTTTTCGCGGGGCGGCGGCCGGCATGTCATCGCCCCCGACACCAAGCGCCAGGTGGCCGTGGCGCTGCTTGCCTTGATCAACAAGCCGCCCAAGGAAAGGACATGACTGCAGTGACGGCCATCGAGGTGCAACTGCGTGTGCTGGATCCGCGCCTCGGCACGGAGTTTCCGCTGCCTGACTACGCCACCGCGCATTCGGCCGGGATGGACCTGCGCGCGCTGGTCGACCAGCCGGTCACCCTGGCTCCCGGAGAAAGCCAGCTGATCGCGACCGGCATGTCCATTCATATCGGCGATGCGGGAGTCTGCGCGCATATCCTGCCGCGCTCCGGGCTCGGCCATAAACAGGGCCTGGTGCTCGGCAACCTGGTCGGGCTGATCGATGCCGATTATCAGGGACCCCTGATGGTCAGCCTGTGGAACCGCGGCCAGGTTCCGCAGACCATCCAACCCGGTGACCGCATCGCGCAACTGGTGTTCATGCCGGTGCTGCGCGCGCGCTTCAGCCGCGTCGCGCAATTCGCCGAAAGCACCCGGGGCCAGGGTGGCTTCGGGCATACAGGAGTCCGCTGAGATGTCACCCATGCAAACCCAACTGGCCAAGCTGCAGGCTTGGATACAAACCCATCCCTGGAAGGCCGGCGCCCTGCTGTTTGCGCTGCTGGCGCTCTGGTTCGGCTTCAACGGGCTGGACATCTACGGCCAGAACAAGACCGAGCGCGATGTCCTCGCGGCGCGCGACAAAGTGGTCAAGGCGATCGCGCCGTTCAGCAAAGTGCGCATCGAACAGATGATGGCGGCGCAGAAACAGATCGGTCCGCTGGCCTTCGCCAGTGAGCAGGAAGATGTCAGGGCCTTGTTCGAGAATGCGGTCAAGGACGCCGAACTGGTGGAGGTGCATCCGGCGGATCTTGCCGGCGCCTATGCCGATGTAGCGAAGTTCGGCGCCGGCAAACTGGCCGTTCTGGAGGCCGGCGCCAATGACGAAAACGTCGCCTTCCGCATCATCAAGGTATCCGGCGCGCCGAAGCTGGCCATGGTGAAAATGGTCGGCAGCGGCGTGAACGATCTGTTGGTCTATGTGCAGGTTCCGTTGGCCGGTCTGGATAAAGTCATGGACTTGGACATACCGGACGGCACCTATCTGGCCATCCGCCAGAACCGCGTGGATCTGCTTAAGCGCGGCGATGAATCCCTGGCGACGACCGCGGAGAACAACGCCAGCAATATTCCGCAGACGCCGTGGCGGGTGGTCGCCTCGGCGCCCTTGGCCGAGAAAGGCATGTTTGAAGCCGGCGGGTTGTCCGAAATCGGCTTGGCGCTGCTGTTTCTGCTTTCCGCCCTGGCCTGCCTGGCGGCGCCAAACTACCTGAAAAGGCGCCATGCAGGTTCCTCGGACCATTCAGAGGAGGGCGCCGATCTGACCTTCGAGGAAATGGCGGCCAGAGGCATCATCCTGCCGGAGCCCGACGCGCCGAAGCCGGTCTTCAATATCAAGGAAACGACACGGCCGAAGGTGCCCTTGGATCGCAGCATATTCAGGGCTTACGACATCCGCGGCGTGGTCGGCACCAATCTCGATGCCGGCATCGCCCGCCTGATCGGCGAGGTGATCGGCACCATCCTGGTCGAAAAAGGACTGCGCGGCATCGTGGTCGGCTACGATGGCCGCCTGTCTTCGGTGAAGCTGTCCGACGGACTGATCGAGGGCCTGGTGTCGTCCGGCGTGTCGGTGCTCAATATCGGGCAGGTGCCGACGCCGCTGGTGTATTTCGCCACCCACAACACCGAGTACAGCAGCGGCGTGTCGGTGACCGGTTCGCATAATCCGCCGGATTACAACGGCTTCAAGATCGTCATCGACGGCCATACGCTTTCAGGCGATGCGATCAGCAATATTTTCGAGCGCATCGTCGAGAAGAAAGTGATCCAGGCCAAACAGCCCGGTAACGTCAGCACCAAAAACATCGTGCCGGACTATACGCGCCACATCGCCAACGACATACAGATCGACCGCAAGCTGAAAGTGGTGGTTGACTGCGGCAACGGCGTACCGGGCGCGGTGGCTCCCGATGTGCTTGCCGCCATCGGCGCCGACGTGGAATCGATCTACTGCGAGGTGGACGGCAACTTCCCGAACCACCACCCGGACCCGAGCGATCCGGCGAACATGGTCGACCTGATCGAAATCGTCAAGCGCTCCGGCGCCGATATCGGCCTGGCCTTCGATGGCGACGGAGACCGTCTGGGCGTGGTGACCGCACAGGGCCGGATGATATTCCCGGACCGGCTGCTGATGCTGTTCGCGGAAGATGTGCTGCACCGCAACCCCGGTGCGGCGATCATCTACGACGTCAAATGCACCGGTGCGCTGCAGGGACACATCCTGCGCCATGGCGGCAGCCCGATCATGTGGAAAACCGGCCATTCGCTGATCAAGGCCAAGATGAAGGAAACCCATGCGGAGTTGGCCGGCGAGATGAGCGGCCATTTCTTTTTCGCGGAACGTTGGTTCGGTTTCGATGACGGCATTTACGCCGCCGCGCGCCTGCTGGAAATCCTGGCGGCGGCTCCGGAAGGCATCCAAGCGGTGTTTGACGGGCTCCCGAACGGGGAGTCGACGCCGGAACTGAAAGTCGAGCTGAAGGAGGGCGAGCAGCATGCCTTCATCGAACGGTTCGTGGCGCAGGCGCATTTCGAAGGGGCCCGCATCAATACCATCGATGGCGTTCGCGCAGACTGGCCTGACGGCTGGGGGCTGGTGCGCGCTTCAAACACCACGCCGGTCCTGGTGCTGCGCTTCGAGGCCGACAGCAAGGAGCGTTTGGTGCAGATCCAGCAGCTATTCAGGGAGCAGATGCTGGCGCTGGATCCGGGCCTGGCGTTGCCTTTCTAGGCGAACTTACTGACTGGGCGGCTGATCCGGTGCAGTGGCAGCGCTGGCCGCCTCGGGCAGTGCCAGCGTGGCCTGCCCGCTTTTGAGCTGGCGGTATCTATCCAGGGTGGCGGCGAATTCGCCCTTCAACGCATCGAAGCTAGTGGTCAGCCGCGCCATCTGTCCTGTTTGCTTCAGGATCAGCGCGTGGTTGCTCCGGATCTGCTTGATTTTTGCTTCCGGCAGGGTTTTTCCTTCCAGCTCCAGGTCTGACAGCTCGTTAAGCGTGCTGATCACCGTCGCACGCCGCGACTGGATGCTGGCCTTCAACGAGGCGATGGTCTGCTGCAGCAGATCGGTCCGCTCATCGAACGAGCGCTGCAGCTCCTGTTCGGTTTCGAAGTTGATCATCATGCCTTGTTCGATGCGCTTGGCCTTTTCGGCCTGCTCGAGCGCCTCGGCCTCCAGCTTCGCCTGTTGCTGGGCAAGCGCCTGCTCGGCAGGCGTCAGCTGGGGCCGCACTTCCTTTTTCAGGGTTCCGGAGCTGGCGCTGTATTCCTTGCGGGCCTGATCGACCGCTTCCGGCGGCAGTTGGTCACTGATGTGCACTTTGCCGCTCTTGTCCACCCAGCGGTAGATTTTCTTTTCCTGGCTTTTCTCCTGGGCCACGGCACCGGCGATCAGGGCGGCTCCCAGGCAGGCGGCAAGCAGCTGTTTGGATCTAGACATGGGCCACCCCGTATTGGTTACGGTAATTCTGCAATGCCTGACGGTATTGTGCAAGCAGGGGGTCGCGGCCGGAAAACGCCAGCAGATCGTCCAGCCCGACCACACTGATCACCGGCACGCCATGTTGCGCCCGGATTTCCTGGCTGGCCGAGAGCTCGGAGTCCTTGCCCTTTTCCTGGCGGTCCAGCGCGATGACGATGCCCGCCACCTCGGCGCCCTGCGTGCGGATGATCTCGATGGACTCGCGGATCGCGGTCCCGGCGGTGATCACGTCGTCGATGATCAGCACCCGCCCGTGCAGCGGCGCGCCGATCAAGGTGCCGCCCTCGCCATGGCTCTTGGCTTCCTTGCGGTTGAACGCCACCGGCACGTTACGGCCCTGCCGGGACAATGCGATGGCCGCGCCTGTCGCCAAAGGGATGCCCTTGTAGGCCGGACCGAACAGCATATCGAAGCCAAGGCCGCTGTCCAGAATGCGCTCGGCATAGCACTGGCTGACCGCATTCAGGCTGTCCCCGTCGTCAAACAGGCCGGCGTTGAAGAAGTACGGGCTCAGACGGCCCGATTTCAGGGTGAATTCGCCGAAGCGTAAAACCTGCTTGTTGAGCGCCAAGCTCAGGAATTCCTGCTGGTACGCCTTCATCTTTTCTCCACAACGTTTCGGCTTTGGGCTAATCTTGATAAAGTTTATCAGCAGTCGAGCAGCATGCGCATCATTACTTTCAATGCCAACGGCATCCGGTCTGCGGCGACCAAGAATTTTTTCGAGTGGTTTGCCGCGCAGGACGCCGACGTCCTCTGCGTCCAGGAAACCAAGGCCCAGGAGCACCAGCTCGGCGACGAACTGTTCAGGCCGGCCGGCTATAACGCCTTCTTCCGCGACGCCAGCACCAAAAAAGGCTATTCCGGGGTGGCCATATACTGCAAGCGGCAGCCGGATGAGGTGCGCACCGGCCTCGGTTGGGAACCGTTCGACGAAGAGGGCCGCTATATCGAAGCGCGCTTCGGCGAGCTGTCGGTGATTTCCCTGTATCTGCCGTCCGGCTCATCGGGTGAAGAACGGCAGCGGTTCAAGTTTGAGGTAATGGACTGGATACGCCCCAAATTCCAGGCCATGCTGGCCAGCGGCCGGAAGTTCGTGGTCTGCGGCGACTGGAACATCGCGCATACCGCCATGGACATCCGCAACGCCAAATCCAACGCCAAAAATTCCGGCTTCCTGCCGGAGGAGCGCGATTGGATGAGCGCATTGATCGGGCAGGACGGCTGGGTGGATGCCTATCGCACCTTGAATCCAACCGGCCAGGACTACACCTGGTGGAGCCAGCGCGGCGCGGCGCGCGCCAAGAACGTCGGCTGGCGCATCGATTACCAGATGGTCAGCCCCAACCTGAAGGCGCATCTGCGCCGGTGCGGCATCGCCGCCGAGCCGAAATTCTCCGATCACGCACCGTTTACCGTGGACTATGACTGATGACCGGAACGCAATCCTATAAAGGCTGGCAGGGAATCAAACGGGCTTTCGGCACGCCTTCGGCGGCCACCATGCTGTTTTTCGGCTTCGGCTGCGGGCTGCCGTTCCTGTTGATCGTCGGCGGTACGCTGTCGACCTGGCTGCGCGACATCGGCCTGGCGCTCAGCCTGATCGGCCTGCTCAGTTTCGCCAGCTTCTTCTATGTATTGAAGTTCCTGTGGGCGCCGCTGCTGGACCGCTACGCCTTGCCCCTGCTCGGACGCAGGCGTGGCTGGTTGTTCGCAGCGCAGTTTCTTTTGATGCTGGCTTTGCTGGCGATGGCCTACACAAATCCCACCGTGAACCTGTCGACGCTGATCGCCTTCGTGGCATTGGCCGCGTTCGCCGGTGCGACCCAGGATATCGTGGTCGATGCCTATCGCATCGAAATCGCCGAGCTGCATGCGCAGGGCGCCTTGGCCGCGACGTATACCCTGGGTTACCGCATCGGCCTGATCCTGGGCGGCGCCATCGCGCTGTATTTCGCCGAGCTGTTCGGCTGGCAGACCACCTATACCGTCATGGCCGCGCTGATGCTGCTGCCTTTGGCGGCTACCCTTTTTGCCCGCGAACCGACCGCACGGATAGCCATCCGCAAAGTCAGCCTGGGCGAGGCGTTCATCGAGCCGTTCCATGAATTCTTCAGCCGCAATGGCGTATTGCTGGCGCTGGCGTTCCTGCTGTTCGTCGGCCTGTTCAAATTCCCCGACCAGATGATCGGCGTGCTGGCCGGGCCGTTTTACCTGGATTCGGGCTATACCAAGGCCGATATCGCCACGGTGTCGAAGCTTTACGGGGTATGGCTCGGTATCGGCGGCGCGTTTCTGGGCGGCGTGTGCGTGGCCGCCTATGACATCCGCAAGCTTCTGGCGGTGGCTGCGGTCGGCGTCGCACTGTCGAACCTGGCGTTTCTGCTGATGGCGCAGCATCCGTCGGAAATCTGGGCGTTCTTCGCCGCCATCAGCGCCGATAATCTGGCGCAGGGTTTCGCCGGCACCGTGCTGGTGGCGTTCATGTCGGGCCTGACCAACCAGAACTTCACCGCCACGCAATACGCGCTGCTGGTGTCCTTGGCCAATCTGCCCGGCAAGTTCGTCGGCGGATTCTCCGGTTATATCGTCGAACAGAGCAGCTATTCGGCATTCTTCCTGGTCAGCGCGGTGTCGGTTGTTCCCGCCTTGCTGCTGCTGGGATGGCTGTGGAAACGGATCGGCGCCGACAATCAGGCCTGATGGATCGCACCCAGGATGCGCGGGCCTTTCGCGCCGGTGACGCCCACCACATTGCCGGGCTTGCCCTCAAGGCATTGCTTGGCCAGCCAGGCGAACGCCATGGCCTCCACGTAATCCGGATCCACGCCCAATGCCGCGGTTGAACGCACGGGGCAGGGCAGCAGCGCCTGAAGGCTCTGCATCAGCAGTGCGTTATGCACGCCGCCGCCGCAGATGAAAACCGCATCCGGATTGACCGCGCTTTGCGACAGGGCATCGGCGATGGTGCGCGCGGTGAAGGCGTTCAAGGTGCGCAGCACGCTTTCAGGCCGCAGGTCCAGGCCCTGAAGATGGTAGTCCAGCCAGTCGAGCTGGAAATAGTCCCGGCCGGTGCTTTTCGGCGGCGGCAGCTGCAGCCATGGGTCGAGAAGCAGGCGGTCGAGCAGGCCGGCATCGACGTCGCCGCACGCAGCCCGTTGGCCGTGGTCATCAAAGGCAATGTTCCAATGCCGACGGCACCAGGCATCCATCAGGCCATTGCCGGGGCCGGTATCGAAACCGGTTATCTCGCCTCCGGCCGCCAGCAGGGTGATATTGGCGATGCCGCCGATGTTGACCACCGCGCGGTTTTCTCCGCTTTCGCCGAACAGGGCCGCGTGAAAGGCGGGAACCAGCGGTGCGCCCTGTCCGCCGGCGGCGACATCGCGGCGGCGGAAATCGGCCACCGTGGTGATGCCGGTGCGCTCGGCGATGATGCTGGCGTCGCCGAGCTGAAGGGTATACGGGATTGCGCCCTGCGGGTCGTGGCGGACGGTCTGGCCGTGGCTGCCGATGGCGCGGATGCGTTCCGGACTGACGGCGATCCTGTCGCAGAATGCGCGGACGGCTCCGGCAAACGCGTCGCCGAGCAGGGTTTCCAGTTGCCCGACCTGTTCCAGCGATACCGGCGCGTTCGACTGCGACAGGGTCAGCAACGCCTCGGTAAGCGCCACCGGCAGGGGCTGATGACCGTGCTGCAGCAGGCGCGCGCCTTCCGAGAAATCAACCAAGGCGAGGTCGATGCCGTCCAGGCTGGTGCCCGACATTAAACCGATATAAAGCGTTGAAGGCATGATTAGCGCAATTGGGTGGTGGCCGATTGCTCCATCATAGCAATGGCAGGTGCCGTGGCGCTTCTGAATTTCGCCAGGGCCGCGCCGCGCAGCGGTTCAGGCTTCGGCATGGTGACTTTCAGCGGGTTGACCTGTTTGCCGCCGACGCGGAATTCGTAATGCAGGTGCGGGCCGGTGGCCAGGCCGGTACTGCCGACGCGTCCGATGATGGAGCCCTGCGACACGAATTGCCCCCGTTTTATCTTGCCCAGCGAGGACATATGGCCGTACAGCGTGCTGCGGCCCTGGCCGTGATTGATGATGACGGTCTTGCCGTAGCCGCTTTTCCAGCCGGCAAGCTCCACGCGGCCGTCGCCGGCTGCCATGATCGGCGTGCCGGTACGGGCGGCATAATCGACGCCCTTGTGCGCCCGCATGCGGCCGAGCACCGGATGCCTACGCATGCCGAAAGTCGAGCTCAGGCGCGCGAATTCGATCGGAATGCGCAGCAGTACCTTCTTCAGGGGCCGGCCCGAGCCGTCAAAGTATTCCTCGCGCCCGCCGGCGTTGTAACGGAACGCGGAGAATTTCTCGCCGCGGTTGATGAATGTGGCGGCCTGTATCTGTCCTTGCCGGTAAGGCTTGCCCTCAAGGAAGGTCTGCTCATAGACCACCTGGAACCGGTCGCCGGCGCGCAGATCGTCCGAAAAATCGATGTCGTACTTGAACACATCGGCGACCTGGGTCACGATTTTCCCGCTCAAGCCGGCGCGCTGGGCGTCGGCATACAGCGACTGGGTGATTTCCCCTGAGGCCACCATCAGGCGTTTTTCGAGCTTGCGCTGGATCAGCGTTTCTTCGATGGCATCGGCCGTAATGGCCAGATGCGCCTGTTCCAGGTCGCTTTTATCGAAACGCATGGCGCGCAGCTGGTCATAGCCGTTGATTTCAAATTCAATGACGTCGCCGTCCTTGATGCGTTTGAAAGCCTGTTCGGCGGCATCCGTTTCAAGCACGCGGCGCATGACACTGTGCGCAATGCCCAGATCGTCGAACACGTCGCTCAGGGTCTGGCCTTTTTCGACAGTCACGGTCCGCCAGTTGAATGCTTTCATATCAATGGCTTGGCGTTTGAATGTGGGGCCGGACGCAGTGGGGTTGGATGGCGCGGGCTGCCGGGCCTGGACCGGTTTCTGCAGGGCGGGCACCAGCGACAGCACACAGGCGCCGATCAGGGCGGTGAGGCCGGCGGTCTGCCACTGCGCTGCAGTCCAGGCGCGCAGCGTGCCGATGATGTTGTATGGGTACAAAAGCGGGCCTCGGTCGTAATTCAGGCAATGGGCTAAAATAACCAGTGTTCATGTCCTGCGTCAAACCGATGGGTTCTGTATTCAGGCATAATTAATCGAATTAACCATTGATTAACAAGTCGCGGCATAAGCGCTTGTTTTTAGTCCTTTTGGAAACCCATTATGTCAGCTGAACTGAAAGACGCCCTCGAACTCATCGGCCGCGGTGCGCAGGAAATCCTCAAGCCGGAGGAGCTGGAAGCACGCCTGAAGACGGGCCGTCCATTGCGGATCAAGGCCGGCTTCGACCCGACGGCGCCCGATCTGCATCTGGGCCACACCGTGCTTCTGAATAAAATGCGCCAATTCCAGGATCTCGGCCATCAGGTCATCTTTCTGATCGGTGATTTCACCGGCATGATCGGCGATCCGACCGGTAAGAACGTGACCCGCAAGCCGCTGACCCGTGCGGACGTCGCGGCCAATGCGCAGACCTATTCAGAGCAGGTGTTCAAGGTGCTGGACAGGGATAAAACCGAGCTGCGTTTCAATTCCGAATGGTTCGACGGGATGTCGGCGGCCGATATGATCAAGCTGGCCGGCCAGCTGACCGTGGCGCGCATGCTGGAGCGTGACGACTTCGCCAAGCGCTTCGCGTCGCAGCAGCCGATCGCCATCCATGAGTTCCTGTATCCGCTGGTGCAGGGCTACGATTCGGTCGCGCTGAAGGCCGATGTCGAGCTCGGCGGCACCGACCAGAAATTCAACCTGCTGATGGGCCGCGGCCTGCAGGAACACTTCGGCCAACCGCCGCAGACCGTGCTGATGATGCCGCTGCTGGAGGGCCTGGACGGCGTCAACAAGATGAGCAAGTCGCTGGGCAACTACATCGGCATCAACGAACCGGCCATCGACATCGTCAACAAAACCATGAAAATCGGCGATGAGCTGATGTGGCGCTGGTTCGAACTGCTCAGCTTCGAGGTATCCCTGCCGCAGCTGGCGCAGATGAAGGCCGACGTGGCCGGCGGTCTGCTGCATCCGCGCGAGGTCAAGCTGCGCCTGGCCCGCGAACTGGCGGCGCGCTTCCATGACGCCCGCGATGCCGAGGCCGCCATCCAGGGCTGGCAGGCTGCGGTGCGCGGCGCAGCGGACGGCAGCCTGCTCGAACTCAGGGTCATTGCGGTACCTGAGGAAGGCGTGCGCCTGAACGCGCTGTTGAAACTGGCGGGCTTGGCCGGCAGCAATACCGAAGCCAACCGCAAGATCCAGGAGCGCGCGGTGCGTATCGACAACGCCCCGGTCGAAGATCCGCAGCGCGTTTTCATGCCGGGCTTCGAAGGCGTACTGCAGGTCGGTAAGCGCAATTTCGCCCGCGTTCTTCTGGAGAAACTGGCCTAAGTCGCTGTTTTGCCGTGCGCCGAGTGGAAAGTGCTTCAAAAGGCTTTTCTTTTGCCTCCGTATCTTGTTATACTTGTCGACCCAGTTGATGCAAAACATCTGCTGCGGAATGTGCGAATCGATGCCGAAGAATGAAAACTTCGCTGTTGACGAAACGAAAAAGGTCTGCCATACTGTGCGACCACTTTGAGACGAAACGTCGCAAAGCGCGGACCCCTTAGGGGGCGAGCAAAGAGTTCTTTGATAATGTGCGCAGGAAATTTGTGCGGGCGTCT
>DATMWF010000198.1:0-2710 GCA_035562675.1 Arenimonas sp.
GGCATCGCCGAGCCTGGCCTGGATGCCGTGGCCGGGAACCACGCTGAGCGCATCGAATACGGTCTGTGCCAGGCCATCGGCCTTGAAGGCATGCGCCAGCGGATGCTTGGAGCCCAGCTCCATGCTGTAGGCGAGCTGCAGGGCTTCGCCTTCGCCGCAGCCGTTGAAAGTCCGCATAGCCTTCAAATGGGCCTGACCGGTGGTCAGGGTACCGGTTTTGTCGAACACCACATGGTCAATGTCTTTCAGCTTGGTCAGGGCATCCGGTGATAGCACCAGCACGCCGGCACGGGCCAGGGCATCGAACGCCGATGAAACCGCGGCCGGCACAGCCAGCGACAGGGCGCACGGGCAGGCCGCCACCAGCACCGCCAACGCGACCGGAAAGGCCTTGTCGGGCTCCACCTGCGACCAGACCGCATAGGCCAGTAGGGTGACCGAAAACATGATCAGCACGAAACGTGAGGCCAGCCGTTCGGCCCACAGGTTCTCCGCGGGTTTGGCGCCCTGCGCCTGCTGCACCAGGCGCAGGATCTGCGAAAGCTGGGTGTCGCCGCCGGTCCGGCTGACCTGTATCTCACCGGAAACCGGCCCGAGCGTACTGCCGGCGAACAGCGCCTCGCCCATGCGACGGGTCTGCAGTTCGGGCTCGCCGGTCAGCAGGGACTCATCGACCTCGACCGCGTCGGAAAGCAGCGTGCCGTCCGCCGGAACGGCCTCACCGGGCGCCAGGAACAGGATGTCGCCGGCGTCGATCTGGCTGATCGGGCACTGCTCACGGCGGCCCTCCCGCATCCGCCAGGCGAACTGCGGCTGCGCCTTGGCCAGCAGGTCGACTTTCGCACGTGCGGTGTTGCGGGCGAAGCGCTCGAGTATGCGTGCCGACAGCAGGAACAGCACGAACATGGCGGCGGCATCGAACCAGATATGCTCGCCGCCGGTCAAGGTCTGGTAAAGGCTGGCGAAATAGGCCAGCAGGATGCTGCTGGCGGCCAAGGTGTCCATGCCCGGCTGGCGGTGCTTCAATTCGCGCAGCATGCCGCGGATGAATTCGCTGCCCGAATAGAAAACCACCGGCGAGCACAGCAGGAAGGTCAGCCAGCGGAAGAAATCCCGGGTCGCCAGCGACATCTCCTGCCGGGTGTCGAGGTACAGCGCCTCGGAAAACATCATGGTCTGCGTGGTCACCAGCGCGGCGATGCCCAGTTTCAGCAGCAACCGGTTCCGTTCCCGGCGCTTCTGCCGCTCGTAGTCCTCGTTCATCGACAGATACGGCCTGTAGCCCAGCCGCGCCAGCTGCGTGCACAGGCCCGACAGCCGGTTCCGGGCCGGATCCCATTGGATTTCGATGCGGCCGGTGATGGCGTTGGCGTTGACCTGCTGCACGCCCGGATCCTTCTGAAGCGCTTTCTGGATCAGCCAGGCGCAGGCCGCGCAGTGCATGCCATCGGTCAGCAGGACGATCTCCAGGCCCTGCGGCGTGCTGCGGCAGTGGCTTTTGCGTATCTCATCGCGGTCCCATGCCGAATAGTCCATGGCCTGCTCATCGACTTTCCCGCCACGCTCGCTGCGCAGCCGGTAATAATCCGCCAGGCCCTGGCTCTGTATCCATTGCGCCGCACCGGCGCAGCCGTGGCAGCAGAATGACCGGGTCTGGCCGTCGAGGACTATGCTGACGGTGTTGCCGTCCAGCGCCTCGCTGCAGTGAAAGCAGGTCGCCGTGCCGGTCATCGCGGGCTTACTGGGCCAGCAGGGCGGGCGTCAGCGTGACGTTCGACTGGCCGTCAAACGCGCCGACCAGGCGCCAGGTCTTTCCGGAATCCCTGAGCAGGACCTGCTGGGACTTGAAGTCCAGCGGTTTGGGCATGGTGGTCGATGCGGCATTGGCCGGCAGCAGCACGTCGATGTCGCGGTCGGCGCGGTTGGGATGCACGAAAACCAGATGCATATCCTTGCCGGCCAGTGACATGGGAACGGTCTTTACGCTGATCGACCAGGGCTGCGTGGCTTGATCGATGATCAGGAACGCGCGGAAGTTGCCCTCCGCGGCGGCCCGGTCTTCGGCGCTGTCCAGGGTCTGCGCCTGCGCGACGCGCTGCACCGAGGCCGGAATCATGTCCATCGGGCCCGATTGCAGGGCGATGATCAGGGTCGCGATGCCGGCCACGACCGTCAGGGCCGGGATGCCGGCCATCAGCCAGACCATCGGTTCCTGCCAGGCTTTGCGCTGTCCGGTCATTGCACCGGCCCGAAGAAGCGCGATTCTTCGATGACTTTTTCATCGGAATCCTGCGTGCCGATCTCGAAGTGGATGTCACGCTTGCCTTTCACGGCATCCATCGGCGCGCGCAGCGTGATCGGCAGGGTCAGCACCTGTTCCGGCAGGGCGGATATCACCACCGGCGACTCCACCAGGCGGATGTCGGCGCTTTCCTGCAGGGTGACGCTGAAGGTGCGCGGTTCATCGCTCTTGTTCACCAGGCGCAGCGTGAACGCGTTCTCGATGAAGCCGTCATCGGTCATCCGGTACAGCTGTTTGTCACGCATGACGTCGACCAGCAGCGGCTTACGCAGCGCGATGCCGGCGATGGTGCCGGCCAGCAGCGCCAGCAGCAGCACGGCGTAGATGATGATGCGCGGCCGGAAGAAATTGACCTTGTGGCCGACCAGCGCGTTGTGCGTGGTGTAACGCACCAGGCCTTTCGGGTAA
>DATMWF010000199.1:0-10204 GCA_035562675.1 Arenimonas sp.
GCGTGCTGATCCGGCTTGCATACCGCAGCGGCGATGCTGACCGCGCGTGAAGCGTCCTTTACCCAAACCACCGGTGTCTGCAGGTGCGGGGCTATTTTCAGCGCGGTATGCGCACGCGAGGTGGTGGCGCCGCCGATCAGCAGCGGCAGCGTGATGTTCTGGCGTTTCATTTCCTTGGCG
This sequence comes from Arenimonas sp., assembly GCA_035562675.1. GTDB lineage: Bacteria > Pseudomonadota > Gammaproteobacteria > Xanthomonadales > Xanthomonadaceae > Arenimonas. Next base: position 181 of record DATMWF010000199.1, read on the forward strand.
ACATGGCTCATCTCATCCAGGGACGGCGTGATCAGGCCGGACAGACCGATCGCCACCGCGTTGTTCTCGATGGCCGCGTCGATGATCTTCTGCGCCGGCACCATGACGCCCAGATCGATGATTTCGAAGTTGTTGCAGGCCAGCACCACACCCACGATGTTCTTGCCGATATCGTGCACATCGCCCTTGACCGTGGCCATGACGATCTTGCCGTTCGAGCTGCTGGCTTTGCCGGGGTCTTTAAGCGCTTCAATGAAGGGCAGCAGGTGCGCGACCGATTTCTTCATGACCCGGGCGGACTTGATCACCTGAGGCAGGAACATCTTGCCCGCGCCGAAACGGTCGCCGACGATGTTCATGCCGCGCATCAGGATCTGTTCGATGACCTGCAGCGGATGCTCGACGGTCAGCCGCGCCAGCTCGGTGTCTTCGACGACGAATTCGTCGAGGCCGTGCACCAGGGCATGCACCAGACGCTCATCGACCGGCAATTCGCGCCAGGCCAGCGTTGCGCTGGCGCCGGCGTTTTCGGATTTTCCGGCGGTAAAACGCTCGGCGTTCTCAAGCAGGCGCTCGGTCGCTTCCGGATGCCTGTTCAGCACCAAATCCTCCACCAACGTCCTGAGTCCGGCATCAAGATCGTCATACAGCGGCATGCCACCGGCGTTTACAATGCCCATGTCCATGCCTTTGTTGATGGCGTGGTACAGGAACACCGAATGGATGGCTTCACGCAGCGGGTTGTTGCCCCTGAAGCTGAAGCTGACGTTCGACACGCCGCCGGACACATGCGCCAGCGGGAACCTGTGCTTGAGTTCCGTGCAGGCCTGTATGAACGCCACGGCGTAATCGTCGTGCTGTTCGATACCGGTGCCGATGGCGAAGATATTGGGGTCGAAGATGATGTCTTCCGGCGGAAAATCCAGTTTTTCGGTCAGCAGGGCATAGGCGCGCGAGCAGATGTCTATTTTCTGCTGCAGGCTTTCCGCCTGGCCTTGCTCATCGAAGGCCATGATGACAGCTGCAGCGCCATAACGCTTGATCATGCCGGCCTGTTCGAGAAAAGGCGCCTCGCCTTCCTTCAGCGAGATCGAGTTCACCACGCATTTGCCCTGCACCCATTTCAGGCCGGCCTCGAGCACGGACCATTTCGACGAGTCGATCATGATCGGTACTTTGGCGATATCCGGTTCCGCGGCGATCAGGCGCAGAAAATGCACCATGACGGCCTCCGAGTCGAGCATGCCGTCATCCATGTTGATGTCGATGATCTGGGCCCCGTTCTCGACCTGCTGCTTGGCGACATGCAGGGCCTTTTCGAACTCCTTCTGCAGGATCAGTTTCTTGAACTGGGCGGAACCGGTGACATTGGTGCGTTCACCGACATTGACGAAGTTGATGTTCGGCGTGATGACGAACGGCTCCAGGCCCGACAGGCGCGTATAGGCGGGCAGGGAAGGGATGCTCCTCGGCGGCTGGCCGGACACCGCGTCAGCGATGGCCTTGATGTGCTCCGGCGTCGTGCCGCAGCAGCCGCCGACGATGTTCAGCAGGCCGGACAGCGCGAATTCCCGCAGCTGTTCCGCCATGTACTCGGGCGATTCGTCGTAGCCGCCCATCGCGTTCGGCAGGCCGGCGTTCGGGTGGCAGGATACATGGGTGTCGGCGCATTCGCTCAGCACGTCCAGGTGGGCACGCAGGTCTTTTGCGCCCAAGGCGCAGTTCAGGCCGATCGAAAGCGGCTTGACATGCCGCAGTGAATACCAGAACGCTTCGGCGGTCTGCCCGGACAGCGTTCTGCCGGAGCGGTCGGTGATGGTGCCGGATATCATCAGCGGCAGCCTGCAGCCGAGATCGATGAAAACCTGCTCGATGGCGAAGGCGGCGGCTTTGGCGTTCAGCGTATCGAAGATGGTTTCGATCATCAGGATGTCGGCGCCGCCCTGGATCAGGGCATGCGCCGCTTCCATGTAATGCGCTTTCAAGGTGTCGAAATCGGTGTTGCGGAATGCCGGGTCGTTGACGTTCGGGCTGATCGAGGCGGTACGCGACGTCGGGCCGAGCACGCCGACGGCAAAGCGCGGCTTGTCCGGCGTCCGGCGCTCGAACTCATCGCAGCAAGAGCGCGCCAGGCTGGCGGCGGCGAAGTTCAGCTCGGCCGCCAGATGTTCCAGACGGTAATCCGACTGCGAGCTCTGCGTCGCGTTGAAGGTGTTGGTTTCGATCAGGTCGGCGCCTGCCGCCAGGTACTGCCGGTGGATGTCGGCGATGATCTGCGGCTGGGTGAGGGTCAGCAGGTCGTTGTTGCCTTTCAGGTCATGCGTGCAGCCGCAGCCGGCGTGATGCTGATGGCCGGCATTGAACAGCCCGTCAAAACCCTGCCTGAAGCGCTCACCGCGGTAATCGGATTCCTGCAGGTCATGGCGCTGGATCATGGTGCCCATGGCGCCGTCAAGAATGAGGATACGGCTTCCGAGCGCGGCTTCCAGGGCGATTGCCCGTTCGGGGTTTTTCCAGGGCAGCATCAGGGTTTCTCGGCCAATAACATGAGGATTTCAAAATGCGGCGCGCGGCGCTCGCGGCTGACGATTTCACAATGCATCACCTTCAGCCCGGATTTTTCCGCATGACGGATCAGCTCCTTCTGCGTGAAGCCGAGGTTTTCATGGCCGAACGGTTCGACGACGCTGCGGTGGCCGTGCTTGAGCAGGCAGCTCAGCAACAGCTTGCCTTTCGGTTTAAGCACACGCGCCGCCTCATCGATGACCTGTCCGGGCTTCCTGGAATAGCTCAGTGCGTGCATCATCAGCACCAGGTCGAATTGTCCGTCATCGAAGGGCAGGTCGTGCATGTCGGCCTTCAGGACGGATACGCTGGGCCATTTTTTCAGTCGCTCGGCCGCGGCCAGCACTACCTTCGGGCTAGAGTCGATGCAGACGTAGCGTTTGGCGTAGGGCGCGAACAGTTCCGCCAATACACCGTCGCCTGACGCGATATCGAGAACCTCGCCGGGATTGATCAGAGGCAGCGCCGTCCGCGCCAGGGCCTCCCAGGTTCGGCCGGGCGAGTAATGGCGCTCCATATCCCCGGCAACGGTGTCGGGCCAGTTTTCATCGTTGGCACGCTGCGCCAGCACCAGGCTGAGGCGTTCAAAGTCCTGTTTCAGCAGGGGATCGCTGGTGCCGGATCGCAAGGCCTGCCATAGGCTGTGCTCGGCCGGTTCCAGATCCTTGTCATTGAATCGGTAATACGAACTCACCCCCGACCGGCGGTCACGGACCAGATCGAATTCCTTCAGTTTCGCCAGATGGGTGGATACCCGCGGCTGCGCCAATCCCGTGATGGATGCAAGTTCCGCGACGGTCAGTTCCTCATGTTCCAGAAGAGCCAACAGCCGCACGCGGGTTGGGTCTGCGAGTACCTTGAGGCATTGGGACCAAGACTCTAAATCCATATATATCCTTTTATCATGATGTAAAGATATATATTTTCCACACGTTTGGCAATACATACGTATGCCTTGCGGGTGTCGTTTAAGTTAAAATAGCGGTTTATCCCTTTCCAGAGGCTGTTATGGACTTTAGTTTCACTGACGAACAACTGATGATCCAGGACGTGGCCCGCCGATTGGCCCAGGAAGTGATCGCGCCGAGCGCCGAACATTTTGACCGGAACGGCGAGTTCCCCCTGGACAACATCCGTCTGCTGGGCGAAAACGGCCTTATGGGCATCGAGGTGCCGGAAGCCTACGGCGGCGCGGGCATGGACCCGATTTCCTACGTGCTGGCGATGATTGAAATCGCCGCCGGCGACTGCGCGCACTCGACCATCGTTTCGGTCAACAACTCGCTGTTCTGCAACGGCATCCTGAAGTTCGGCACCGAGGCGCAGAAACAGCTGTATGTTCGCGCCATTGCCGAAGGCCGGGAAATCGGGGCGTTCGCGCTGACCGAACCGCAATCCGGTTCCGATGCGACCGCGATGCGTTGCCGCGCAGTCAAGCGTGAAGACGGTAAGTTCGTCATCAATGGCAAGAAAAGCTGGATTACCTCCGGACCGGTCGCCAAATACATCGTGCTGTTCGCCATGACCGCCCCTGAGAAGGGCGCCAAGGGCATCAGCGCTTTCATGATCGACACCGGCAAGCCAGGCTTCCACCGCGGCAAGACCGAACCCAAACTCGGCATCCGTGCCTCGGCGACCTGCGAAATCGAATTCCAGGACTATCTCGCCGAGCCTGAGGAACTGCTCGGCGTTGAAGGCGAGGGCTTCAAGATCGCCATGGGCGTGCTGGATGCCGGCAGGATCGGCATCGCTTCCCAGGCCGTCGGCTTGGCGCGGGCGGCCTACGAGGCAGCGGTATCCTACGTCAAGGAACGCAAAAGCTTCGGCCAGCCAATCGGCAGCTTTCAGATGATCCAAGCCAAGATCGCCGACATGAAATGCCGTCTGGATGCAGCCTACCTGCTCACGCTCCGCGCCGCCTGGACCAAGCAGGAGACCGATAAAAGCGGTGGCCGTTACAGCACGGAGGCGTCGGTCGCCAAACTCACGGCTTCGGAAGCCGCCATGTACATCACGCACCAGGCTTTGCAGATACACGGCGGCATGGGTTATTCCAAGGAAATGCCTCTGGAGCGCTACTTCCGGGATGCCAAAATCACCGAGATCTATGAAGGCACCAGCGAAATCCAGCGTCTGGTCATTGCCCGCAATGAAACCGGCCTGCGCTGATCCAAACCATCAATATCCCCAATATTAAAAATCGAGCCACACCATGACTGTCATCATCAATCCCTCAGGTAACGCCATCAAAGCCATCGCCAAAATCGTGGCCCAAGGCAAGCATGACGGCGCTTTGGCCGAAGATTTCGTGCAAGCGGTGCTTTCGCAGGTTTCACTCGAAGATTTCGAATTGCAGGACCAGCAGACCTGGGCGAACATCCTCGAATCGCTGTTCGAGGCCTGTGCCAAGCGCGCCCCGGGCGTCGCGAGCATCAAGGTAAATCAGGAAGCAGGTTCCGATTCGGGCGGTAACCGGAGCACATTGGAGATCGTTTCGGACGACTTCCCGTTCCTTGTCGACTCCTTCAAGATGGTGCTGGATAGCCTCGGTATTTCCTGTTACGCCATCGTACACCCCGTGCTCACGGTTTCCCGTGACGTCTCCGGACAGATGACCGGCATCCCGGGACAGATCAATGAGTCCGTGGTCTGGATGGAAATCGAGCGGCAGACCGGCGAGGCGGCCGATGCCTTGACCGCATCCATCCGCAAAACGCTTGAGGACGTAAGGGTCAGTGTCGAAGACTGGCGCCAGATGCGCGAAAAAATGCTGCAGGTCTCCCAGATCGTCGCGGAGCAGCGCGTCGAGAATTCCGAAATCGATCCGCTGGAAGCCAGGGAATTCCTGCAATGGGCCGCGGACAACCATTTCACGTTCCTGGGCTTCCGCGAATACCGGCTGGTCAAGTCCGGTGAAGAGCAGCAGCTCGATGTCGTGCCGGGCACCGGGCTTGGCCTGCTGCGTGACAGCCATCATTCCGCGCATGTGCGTCCGGTCAAGTCGCTCGGGCGCCAGCAGATCAACCGCCATGAGCTGCTTATCCTGACCAAGACCGCCGCTCGCGCCACCGTTCACCGTTCCACCTACATGGATTACATCGGCGTGCTGCGTTACGACGATGCCGGTAACGCCATCGGCGAATACCGGTTCATCGGGCTGTTGACTACCTCCGCCTATAACCGCCGTCCTTGGGAAATCCCCGTGGTCCGCCAGAAATACGAAAAGGTCATGCAGGCATCCGGATTGAGCCTGGAAGGCCACAGCGGCAAGGCGCTGCGCCAGATACTGGAAACCATGCCGCGCGAAGAACTGTTCCAGGCCACGCCTGACCAGCTGCTGCAGGCCAGCGTCAGCATCCTCAGCCTGCAGGAACGCTTCCGCCCCAAACTGTTCATACGCAAGGACCCCTACGGCCGCTTCTTCTCGGTGCTGATCTACCTGCCGAAGGACCGCTTCAATACCGAAATACGCACCCGCATCGAAGACATGCTGATGGCGGCGCTGCACGGCGACCGCCTCGACAAGGCGATCAAGATCGGCGATTCGCCGCTGGCCCAGCTGCACCTGCTGATCCGCCATGCCGATGTCAAACCCGCCGATTACGATCTTGAGACGCTCGAGGCGGAGCTGTCCCGCATCATCCGCAACTGGAAGGACGAATTCCGCGACGCGCTGATCAACGGCTTCGGGGAAGAGCAGGGCATCGCCCTGGCAGGACGCTACTTGACCGCTTTTCCGCAGAGCTACGTCGAGTCCGTCACGCCGGACCAGAGCATAGAAGACATCAGGCAGATCGAACAACTGCAGGCCGACCAGGCGCTGGCCCAGAACCTTTATGAAAAAAACGGTGACCTGCGTTTCAAGCTGTTCAGTCCGGGCAAGGAAATCGCCCTGTCGGACGCCTTGCCGATGATGGAAAACCTCGGCATGAAAGTGCTGACCGAAAATCCCTACGTCCTGAATTTCGGCGACAGGAAAATCGTCATCCAGGATTTCGATGTCGAGGCGCTTTCAAGCCGGATGAACATCGAACACAGCAAGTCGGACTTCGAAGATGCCTTCAGCGCGATCTGGCACGGGCACTGCGAAAATGACGGTTTCAACAAACTGGTCACCCTTGCCGAACTGAGCTGGCGGCAGGTTTCGATCCTGCGTGCCTATGGCAAGTATCTGCTGCAGATCGGCGTGCCGTTCTCGCAGGCCTACATGGAAGAGACCATGCAGCGTTATCCGGCGCTTGCACGGATACTGGTCGGACTGTTCGATGCCAGGTTCCATCCGGATCTCGCCATCAGCAACCGCGAACTCGCGCCGTCCCTGGTGCGCATGGGTGTCGAGTCGGCCGAACGTTATCTGGCCAACTTCGTCGCCACCTCGCGTGAAGACCAGATGGGTGCCGTCGAGAAGCTGCTGGGCAAGCAGCTGGCGAAAGTGGCCAGCCTGGACGAAGACCGCATCCTGCGTTCGTTCGCCTCGGTCATCAAGGCGACCCTGCGCACCAGCTACTTCCAAAGCGGCGGAAACGCCGACATGCTGAAGGATTACGTGAGCTTCAAGTTCGACCCGTCACTGGTGCCGGACATTCCGAAGCCGGTGCCGTACCGTGAAATCTTCGTCTACTCGCCGTTCGTCGAGGGTGTGCACCTGCGCTTCGGTCCGGTCGCGCGCGGCGGCCTGCGCTGGTCCGACCGCCGTGAGGACTTCCGCACGGAAGTGCTCGGCCTGGTCAAGGCGCAGATGGTGAAAAACACCGTCATCGTGCCGGTCGGCTCCAAAGGCGGCTTCTTCGCCAAGCGCTCGCCCGTCGGCGGCGACCGTGATGCGGTGCTGGCCGAAGGCATCGCCTGTTACAAACGCTTCATCAACGGCCTGTTGGACATCACCGACAACCTCGTGAACGGCAAGGTCGTGCATCCGCAGAACGTCGTCCGCCATGACGGCGACGACCCCTATCTGGTGGTTGCCGCCGACAAAGGCACCGCGACCTTCTCAGACATCGCCAACGGCATTTCCGCAGAGCATGGTTATTGGCTGGGCGACGCATTCGCCTCCGGCGGCTCGGTCGGGTATGACCACAAAGGCATGGGCATCACCGCCAAAGGCGCCTGGGAGTCGGTCAAGCGCCATTTCCGTGCGCTCGGGCGCGACAGCCAGACCCAGGATTTCACCTGTGTCGGCATCGGCGACATGTCCGGCGACGTATTCGGCAACGGCATGCTGCTGTCTCGGCACATCCGTCTGCTGGCCGCATTCGATCACCGCCATATCTTTCTCGATCCCAGCCCTGATCCGGAGCGTACGTTCGTCGAGCGCGAGCGCCTGTTCGCTGTTCCCCGCTCGAGCTGGGAAGACTATGACCGGAGCCTGATTTCCAATGGCGGCGGCATTTTCCCGCGCTCGGCCAAAACCATCGCATTGACTCCAGAAGTGAAGGCTTCGCTCGGCATCGACGGGCACATCAGCGAAATGAATCCCAACCAGCTGATGAACGCAATCCTCAAAGCGCCGGTCGACCTGCTCTGGAACGGCGGCATCGGCACCTATGTCAAGTCCAGCGACGAAAGCCACGCCGACTGCGGTGACCGTGCCAACAATGGCCTGCGCGTTGACGGCCGCGACCTGCGTTGCCGGGTCATCGGTGAAGGCGGCAACCTCGGCATGACCCAGCGCGGCCGCATCGAAGCCGCGCAGCACGGTGTACTGCTGAACACCGACTTCATCGACAATTCCGCCGGCGTCGATACCTCCGACCACGAAGTCAACATCAAGATCCTGCTGGGCGCGGTCATGCTGGCCGGCGAACTGGACCTGGAACAGCGCAACGCCCTGCTGGCCAGCATGACCGATGAGGTCGGGGAACTGGTCCTGCACGACAACTACCGGCAGAACCAGGCCTTGAGCGTGATGGAGTCGATGAGCGCCCAGCGCCTGGGTTCGTTCACGCACTTCATCCAGACCCTTGAATCGCAGGGTCTGCTGGACCGCGCCATCGAGTTCCTGCCGACCGACGCGGAGCTCGCCGAACGCAAGGCCAAAGGCCAAGGCCTGACCCGGCCGGAACTGTCCGTGCTGCTCAGCTACGACAAGATCGTCATCTTCAACCAGCTGCTGGATTCCGATGTGCCGGAAGACCCCTACCTGTCGAAGGAGCTGCAACGCTATTTTCCCAAGCCGCTGCAGGAAAAATACGCCGGGTACATGCTCAGCCACAGGCTGCGCCGGGAAATCATCGCCACAGCCGTCACCAATTCCCTGGTCAACCGCATGGGATCGACTTTCCTGCTGCGTATGCAGGAAGATACCGGCGAAACGCCGGCTCAGATCGCCAAGGCTTACACGATCGTGCGTGAAAGCATGCAGGCACGCAGGCTCTGGACTGAAATCGACGCGCTCGACGACAAGGTCAGCGAACAGGTCCAGCTGCAGGCCTTGACCGGCATCTGGCATCTGCAACGCAACCTGACCCGATGGCTGCTGTCGCGTCCCGGGCAGTTGCTTGACATCGCCAAGATGGTCGAGCGCTACCAGCAGCCGTTCGCGGACCTCCTGCTGTCATTGCCATTGGCGCTTACCGAAGCCGATAAAACCGTGTTCAACCGTGAATTCCAGCGCCTGTCCACACTAGGCATGTCGGAAACCCTCGCGCGGTTCATGGCCAGCATTCCTTACCTGAATTCGGCCATGGACATCATCGAGCTGGGTACGGTCGAGCAGCGCACGGTAACGGCCGTCGCCCAGGCGCATTTCGCCTTGAGCGATGCCTTGCACATCAACTGGCTGATGGACAGCGTCGAGGAATTGCCGGTCACCGGCCGTTGGCAGGCGCAGGCGCGCGGCGTGCTCCGTGACGAACTGCAGGCTCAGCAGCGCCAGCTGGTCAGTACGGTGCTCGCCAGTTCGCAGCCCGGCAAACTGCCTGCAGACTGGGTCAATGCCTGGCTGTCGCGGGATGACGCGGCCTTGAAATACACCTTGGGCATGCTGGCCGACATGCGTAGCCTGAGCGAAATGGACTTCCCGACGCTGTCGGTCGCGGTCCGCCGTCTGGCACAGATCGCTTCGACCGGCACACGCTGATTCCGCATCACAGGGCACATCGTATATGATGTGCTCTGTGATGTACGGGAACCGCCTGTGAATCTTTCCGCCCAACCGAAAATCGCTTTCGTGGCCAGCAATGCGCCAAACGCCCTTGAGGCATTGCGCATCCTCCATGAACGCTACGGGATGACGCCGCCCGAACAGGCGGAGGTCATCTGCGCACTTGGCGGCGACGGCTTCATGCTGAGCACCCTGCATCGCTATGGCGCGCTCGGTCTGCCGGTGTTCGGCATGAAACTCGGCAGCGTCGGTTTCCTGATGAACCAGTACCAGGAGCACGGCCTGATCGAAAGGCTCCGCAATGCGGAACGCAGCGTTCTTAAACCGCTCGAAATGACCGCGCAGACCGAATCCGGC
>DATMWF010000200.1:0-7275 GCA_035562675.1 Arenimonas sp.
AGCAGCACCGAGACGACCATCGAGACCGATGCCAACCGGAGCGGCAGGCGCCAATGCCGGTTCGAGAGCGGAAGCCCCAGCTTCAGGCCGGCGGCGAACAGCGAGATCAGCAGGGCCACTTCGGTCACCCGTTCCAGGATGCCGGAATGCAGGAACGGACTGGGCGTCATCAATGCCCAGCCGAGCGGACCGAGGATGACGCCGGCGCCGAGATACAGCATCGCCGTGCTGAGCGGCAGACGCTTCAGCAAGGTGCTGGACAAAGCCATGACGGTCAGCAGCGCGCCGATGACGACCGACCAGACGGCGAAGGATGGGACGTTTTCGATGAAGCGCTCCTTCCGGCGTGGAGCCGGTGAACGTGGACGGGTGCGGCGGCCTTGCTGGACACCGATGACAGGCGTCCATGATGGCACATGTCGGGCGCGCGCTCCGTGCGTTGCGGCGCATACGCGCGGCGGCAGCACACGGCTGCGTGTGTTGGCGCACAGACCCCGGTTGCCGGGACCGCTAGCATCATGTTTCAGCCCTGCGCCACGATTGTTGTGATGAGAGCCAAGCCCCGGCTCTGGCGTGCGGCTGTTTACATTCCCACTCAAAAAAGGAACACAGCATGAACGGTACCTCGAATTATTCCGAAACGCTCGCCAGCAGCCTGGCCAACGACGCCGCGACGGCCGCCGACAAAGCCGAAGGCCTGCTGTCCAATGCCTCCTCCGAGTTCCAGAACTTCATCGCCGATGTCGAAGACCTGGTCAAGGAAACCTCGACGCTGACCGGTGAAGACCTGAAGCGCGCCAAGGCGAAACTGAGCGCCCGTCTGGAAAGTGCCAAAACTTCGGCCAGTGAACTCGGCGGCAGCATCGCCAAGCGTTCACGCCATGCCGCCGTGGTCACCAACGACTACGTGCATGAACAGCCCTGGAAAGCGATCGGCACCGGCGCCGTGGTCGGCCTGCTGGTCGGCTTCATCCTCGCCCGCCGTTGATTCAAGCCATGCGTAACGGCGTGGTTGCCGCAGGAACTTAAAGGACGCCGTTATGGATAATTCAAACGAAACACCCATCCGGAACGGAAAGGAATCCGACGGCATCGACCTGCTGGGCGCGCTTCGCATCGCGCGCTCGGCAGGCGGTGCGCTTGGCGTGCAGGCCGGCCTGTACGGGCAACTGGCGCGCGTTGAATGGCTGGAGGAAAAAGTCCGGCTGCGCAATATGCTGCTGATGGGCCTGCTGGCGTTCGCCGGCACGCTGTGCCTCCTGCTGTTCACCGGCATCGCGGCATTGGCATTGAGCTGGGAAACCCCTTACCGGCTGCCGACCGCGATCGCCCTGCTGGTCATTTACGGCGCCGGCATCGGCGTGGCCTGGCATCGCCTGGGCGTTCTGTCGGCCGCCGGCAGCCAAAGTTTCGCCGCCCTGCGCGAAGAACTGGCCATCGACGCCACCCTGCTCAGGAGCCGCTTATGAGCTTGCCAAATTCCATTGAACCCATCGCGCCGGCGGAAGCGCTGAAACGCCAGCGCCTGCAGCTGCGCAACCGGCTTTCGGCCCAGCGCCGCGTGATCATGCAGAAACTGGGGCCAGTCCGGCCGGAAGGCGCCGGCACCTACCCGCGCAGCCGCACCATGCGCTTCCTGAAAGAGCATCCGGACCTGGTCAGGAAGCTGCTCGGCCAGGGCGCGTTGCTGGCCCTGGGCGGGCCGCTGTTCAAATCGCTGGTATCCGGCATGGCCTTTGCCAAACTGCTGCGCGGTGGCGACAGACGCTAGCACACCGCCATCGCCATCGAAAGACACGGCCGCAATGCGGCCGCGCCTGGTGCCGTGCGTTTAAGGCGCCGGCGTAGCTGAACGCCACGCGCCATGCAGGCAATTAAACCTGTATCGGGCGCCGAATGGTGTTACTTTGGATGCTCATGCAGCGTCGCCACCCTGGCGACGATCCGGCCGTTTGCGGCGGTTTTTCCATGGCAACCCGCCATACCGGGCAAAATGCCAACGCCCGCTTCCCCCATCGATGCCATGGCATCACGCCACCCGAACACTCACATCGTCTTGGCCAAGCCTGCCGGCAACGGCCGACTTTTCACCGGAACCCGATGCCCCATGATGCCAAGGTCAAGAATCCTGTTAATGTTCATTTCCACCGCGCTGCTCTCTGCAGCGGCGGTTTCCCTGCTGCTCTGGGCGTTCCGCCAGAACGTCATCATGGGCAGCCTGATGTCCTGCCTGCTGTTCGGCGCGGCATTCATCTATACCGGCTTCCGGCGGACCCGGCAACGCGTGACCGAGCTGGTCCATGCGGAAACGCGGCGTCTGCTGGAAGCGCAGGAAACCATCACCAGCCAGCTGCAGCTGGCCAATCTCACCCTGTCGAACAGTGAAGAGAAACTGAGCGTCACGCTCAATTCAATCGGCGATGCGGTGGTCGCCACCGACGCCATGGCCCGGGTGACCCTGCTCAATCCGGTCGCCGAACTGCTGACCGGTTGGACGCAGGCACAGGCCATCGGCCGGCCGGTCGCCGAAATATTCAACATCATCGGCAAAGACACGCGGATGCCGGTCGCCATACCGGTCCTGCAGTCCCTGAAACACGGCACCGTGGTGGGACTGGCCAACCACACGGTGCTGATTTCCCGCGACGGCAGCGAGCGCGACATCGCCGACAGCTGCGCGCCGATCCGCGACCGCGACGGCGAAGTGATCGGCGCGGTGCTGGTGTTCCGCGACGTGACCGAGGAATACGCCACCCAGCGGGCCTTGAACGACAGTTCGGCGCTGATACAGACCGTGCTGAACACCGTGGCCGACGGCATCGTCGTCCTGCGCGCGCGGGACGGCACCATCGAAAAGGCGAACCCGTCCGCGCAGCTGATGTTCGGATACGCCGCCGGGGAGCTGATCGGCAGGAACTTCAGCCTGCTGATTCCCGAGCTTGACCGGGAACAGCGCAACGATACGCTCGATTACTACAAAGCCAGCGACGAACAGCGCGCCAGCGGCCAAGGACGTGAAGTCCAGGGCCGGCGCAGGAACGGCAGCGTGTTCACCCTGGAAATCGCGGTCAGCGAAATGCTGCTCGGCGGCGAACGCTACTTCACCGGCATCCTGCGCGACATCAGCCTGCGCAAACAGGCCGAAGCCGCCTTGGTCAAGGCCGGCGCCCTGCAGAACGCGATCTTCAACAGCGCCAATTTCTCGAGCATCGCCACCGACGCCAAGGGCGTTATCCAGATCTTCAACGTCGGCGCCGAACGCATGCTGGGCTACACCGCCGCCGAGGTGATGAACCAGATCACCCCGGCCGACATTTCCGACCCGATCGAGGTGGTCGCGCGCGCCGAGGCCCTGAGCCTTGAACTGGGCACGCCGATCACGCCCGGGTTCGAAGCCCTGGCCTTCAAGGCTTCGCGCGGCATCGAGGACATCTACGAGCTGACCTATATCCGCAAGGACGGCAGCCGCTTCCCGGCGGTGGTGTCGGTGACGGCGCTCCGCGACGCGGCCGACGGCATCATCGGCTACCTGCTGATCGGCAGCGACAACACCGCGCGCAAGCTGATGGACCGCGCCCTGCAGGAAAAGAACATCGAGCTGGAAAGCGCCAAGTCGGTGGCGGAGAAAGCCAACCTGGCCAAATCGGACTTCCTGTCCAGCATGAGCCACGAACTGCGCTCGCCGCTGAACGCGATCCTCGGTTTCGCCCAGCTGATCGACACCGGCTCGCCGCCGCCGACCGATTCCCAGAAAGCCAGCATCGACCAGATCCTGCTGGCCGGCTGGTACCTGCTGGAGCTGATCAACGAAGTGCTCGACCTCGCCCTGATCGAATCCGGCAGGCTGTCGCTGTCGCTGGAGCCGGTGTCGCTGAGCGAGGTGCTGGGGGTCTGCGAAGCCATGATCGAGCCGCAGGCGAAAAGCGGCGGCATCCGCATGGTTTTCGCCATGCCCGAAAGTTCCTGCCACGTCTGCGCCGACCGGACCCGGGTCAAGCAGGTGCTGATCAACCTGCTGTCCAACGCCATCAAATACAACCGCGCCGGCGGCAGCGTCGAAGTCTCCGTCATACCCGCTTCGGAAGGACGCATCCGCATCAGCATCCGCGACACCGGCGAAGGCCTGGCGCCTGAAAAGATCGCGCAGCTGTTCCAGCCCTTCAACCGCCTCGGGCAGGAGGGCGGCGTCGAGGAGGGCACCGGCATCGGGCTGGTGGTGTGCAAACGGCTGGTCGAGCTGATGGACGGCAAAATCGGCGTGCACAGCACGCTCGGCGAGGGCAGCGTATTCTGGATCGAGCTCGAGCTGGCCCATGCGCCGAAGCATGATGAACAGCATTTCGATGATGCCATGGCCGATCGTTCGCAGCCCCGCGCTGGTGCGCAGTCGAATACGCTGCTGTATGTCGAGGACAATCCGGCCAACCTGCTGCTGGTCGAAAAGCTGCTCGAGCGCCGTCCCGACATCCGTCTGCTGAGCGCCAGGAACGGCATCAAAGGCATTGAAACGGCGCGCGCCGCGCTGCCGGACGTGATCCTCATGGACATCAACCTGCCCGGCATCAGCGGCATCGAGGCCATGCGGATCCTGTCAGCGGATCCGGTGACGGCGCACATTCCGGTCATCGCCCTGAGCGCCAACGCCATGCCCAACGACATCGAAAAAGGCCTGCAGGCCGGCTTCTTCCGCTACCTCACCAAACCGATCAAGGTCAACCAGCTGATGGACACCTTGGACATCGCCTTGAATCACGCGAATCCGGCCGGCAGCGCCGTCGCCGATACGCCCATCGCAGGAGCCCCACATGATCAGTAACGCGGAAATCCTTGGCGCACGCATCCTGATCGTCGATGATCAGCCCGCCAACGTACAGCTGCTCCAGCAGCTGCTGGGCAATGCCGGCTATACCGACGTCAGCGCCAGCATGCTGCCGGAACAGGTCTGCGCCCTGCACCGCGACAACGGCTACGACCTGATCCTGCTGGACCTGCAGATGCCGAAGATGGACGGCTTCCAGGTGATGGAAGGGCTCAAGGCCCTGCAGGCCGACAGCTACGTGCCGGTCATCGTGCTGACCGCCCAGCCCGGCCACAAGCTGCGCGCGCTGGAGGCAGGCGCCAAGGATTTCATCAGCAAGCCGTTCGACCTGCTGGAGGTCAAGACGCGCATCCGCAACATGCTGGAGGTGCGGCTGCTGCATAAGAAGCTCGCGTCCTACAACAAGGTGCTGGAGCAGACGGTGCTGGAGCGCACCGCCGAACTGCGCGAAAGCGAGACGCGTTTCCGCAGCCTGGCGGAGCTGGCCTCGGATTGGTACTGGGAGCAGGACGAGAACGGATGCTTCACCCGGGTCTCCGGCCCGGTCCTGGACATGCTCGGAATCCGCGATGCCGTGGTGCCGGGCGATGACAGCACCGGATGGGATGAAGCCGACCGTCGCACGCTGAACGCCATGATCGACGCACGCCAGCCCTTTCTGGACTTTCTGTTCACGCGCAGCAACGGCAACGGACCGACGCAGCGCTTCCGCGTCAGCGGCGAACCGATGTTCGACCAAGGCGGCCGCTTCAAAGGCTATCGCGGCGTCGGTGTGGCGCTGAACGGGACCGGCGCGTCCGGAAAGCCGGAGGCCACATGACGGCCGACACCCACAACCCCGGCCAAAACCTGCTGCTTGCCGCGTTGCCCGCCGATGTGCTCGGGCGCCTCATGCCGCATCTGGAACTGGTGCCGATGCGGCTGGGCGATATGCTGTATGACCCCGGGGTCCAGCTCCAGCACGCCTATTTTCCGACCACCTGCATCGTGTCACTGCATTACGTGATGGCATCCGGCGCATCGGCCGAAGCGGCGGGCGTCGGCCATGAAGGCATGCTCGGGGTTTCCCTGTTCATGGGCGGCGGCAGCACTTCCAGCTCGGCCGTGGTGCAGACCGCGGGCCATGCCTACCGGCTGAAACGACAGATTCTGATGCAGGAGTTCGGACAGGCCGGGCTGCTGCAGCGGCTGTTGCTGCGCTACACCCAGGCATTGATGACGCAGATGTCGCAGACCGCGGTCTGCAACCGGCACCATACCATTGAACAGCAGCTCTGCCGCTGGCTGCTGCTGACGCTCGACCGCATGCCGGACAGCGAGCTGGTCATGACCCAGGAACTGGTGGCGAGCATCCTGGGCGTGCGCCGGGAGGGCATCACCGAGGCGGCCGGGAAACTGCAGCATGCCGGCCTCATCAGCTACCGCCGCGGCCACATTTCGGTACTGGACCGCACGGGGCTGGAACACAGCGTCTGCGAGTGCTACGCCGTGGTCAAGGACGAGTTCGCGCGCCTGCTGGCGGACGTGCGCTGACGCGGCTCGGCCGTCCGGCCGGGCCGGACGCAAAAAAAAACGCGGCCTTATCCGGCCGCGCTTTTAAGACTGCTGCTGTGCGGGCCGGGATCAGATCCTGCCCATCAGCACCAACACGATGACGACCACCAGCACCAGGCCGATGCCGCCGCTGGGACCGTAGCCCCAGTTCTTGCTGTGCGACCAGCTGGGAATGGCGCCGACCAGAAACAGGATCAGGATGATGAGTAACAGGGTACCTACGCTCATGGCGTTCTCCAGATAATTTTTTCAACTACGCTGCCGGGTATCCCGGCGCCGCGACGTTGCCGTGCGCGGCGCCGGGGTCGCCGTTGCTTACTTACTCAGGGCGCGGCTCGGCGTCAGCGCCGTCGTTGCCTTGATTGCCTTGGTTGCCCTGCTCGCCTTCAACACCTTGGCTGCCTTGGTCGCCGACGGCGCCCTGCGCGCCCTGCTCACCGGTCGCGCCTTGGCTGCCCTGGTCACCGGTGGCACCGGTGGCACCGGCCGGGCCAGGTACGGCGACGGCAGGCGGAGCGACGACGACATCGGCTTTCTCTTCGTAACAGGCGGTCAGGCCGGACATGGCCAGCAGCATCGGTATCAGCATTAAACGTTTCATGGTGGATCCTTGTGGGTGTTTGCGTTCATGGGACGGAAGTCATTCCTCCGCCTAGAGATCCGCCACGCAGATGGAAACATGCCGGATACACGAACACCTTAAGCCTTCGCATCGCCCTATTCCGTGCGGTTGCCAACATAGCAGGGAAAAACCCCGCCGAAGCAGACTGTGTCAAAACTCTAGCCAGCGGTTTATATGATTGAGATAATGCCCGTATCGCAAGATACGGGCATTGTTTTATGGCATTTATCCAAGGCGAAGCGGTCAACCAAGGCAGTCTCTTCCCCGTCTCACTGGATGA
>DATMWF010000201.1:0-9626 GCA_035562675.1 Arenimonas sp.
CGCGGCATCAGCAAGCCGGTGACGCTGACCTTTACCTGGACGCCGGGCGCCAAGCCGGTGCTCAGCGGCAGCGCCGTCGTGAAGCGGCTGGATTTCGGCGTCGGCACCGGCGACTGGGCCGATGTCGGCGTCATCCCCAACGAAATCAAAGTGACCACCAAGGTCCTGCTGCAGGCCAAGCCCTAAAGCAGCCACAGCCTGATCCGTTCGGCGTCGAACGGCCAGTCCAGTTCGGCGGCGCCCTGCCGCAAGACCGGCACACGCGCCCCATAGGCGGCCTCAAGCACGGCGTCGCCGTCGATGTAGACCGATTCGAAATCGCGCACGCCGGCCTGGTGCAGGATCTCCCACGCCTCATCGCACAGGGTGCAGTCGTCGCGTTGAATTAAAGTGAGCATGGCGGCGCGGATTTTGGCATCATAGTCGGAATTCTAGCCTATGGGCGGCACAACATGGCGGTAAGCACCTTTGACTTATTCAAGATCGGCATCGGCCCCTCGTCCTCGCACACGGTCGGCCCGATGCGCGCAGCGGCCCGTTTCGTGCAGCGCTGGCTGGTGCAGGCCGGCAACCTGCAGGCCTGCGCACGCATCAAAGCCGAGCTGTACGGTTCGCTGGCACTGACCGGCAAGGGCCATGGTTCCGACAAAGCGGTGCTGCTCGGCCTGGAGGGACAGTGGCCGCACACCATCGAACCCGACCGGATCGAACCGATGCTGGCCCGCATCCGCAAGAACAAGGACCTGCAGCTCACCGATGACAAGCGCATCGGGTTCGATGAAAAGACCGATCTGGTGTTCAACAAACGCCAGAAACTGCCGTTCCACAGCAACGGCATGCGCTTCACCGCCTATGACGCGGCCGGCACGGAACTGTGCTCGCGCGAATATTATTCGGTCGGTGGCGGCTTCGTGGTCAACCAGGACGAAGCGGCGCAGGACCGCATCACCGCCGATACCACGGTGCTGCCTTATCCGTTCAAAAGCGGCGCCGAGCTGATCGCGCAATGCGAAAACAACAAGCTGACCATCGCGGAGCTGATGTGGGCCAATGAACGCGTGTGGCGCACGGATGCCCAGATCGAGTCCGAACTGGACGCCATCTGGCAGGCCATGCAGAACTGCCTGGCGCGCGGAACACGCATCGGCGGCGTGTTGCCCGGCGGCCTGAAAGTGGCGCGGCGGGCGCCGCTGATGATGCAGGAACTGCTGTCGCGGCCGGAAGCCGGACTTAAGGATCCGCTGACCGTGCTCGATTGGGTGAATCTCTACGCATTGGCGGTCAATGAGGAAAACGCCGCCGGTGGCCGCGTGGTCACCGCACCGACCAACGGCGCGGCCGGCATCATCCCGGCGGTGCTGCATTACTACGACCGCTTCTGCCCGAACTCCAGCCGGAAAGGCGTCAACGATTTCCTGCTGACGGCGGCGGCCATCGGCATCCTGTACAAGGAAAACGCCTCGATATCCGGTGCCGAGGTCGGCTGCCAGGGCGAGGTCGGCGTGGCCTGCTCCATGGCGGCCGGTGGACTGACGGCCTGCCTGGGCGGCAGCCTGGGCCAGATCGAGAACGCCGCCGAAATCGGCATGGAGCACAATCTCGGCTTGACCTGCGATCCGATCGGCGGACTGGTGCAGATCCCCTGCATCGAACGCAACGCCATGGGCTCGGTCAAAGCCATCAACGCCAGCCGGATGGCCATGCGCGGCGACGGCAAGCATTTCGTGTCGCTCGACAAGGTCATCAAGACCATGCGCGACACCGGCCGTGACATGGCGGATAAATACAAGGAGACCTCGCGTGGTGGCTTGGCGGTAAACGTGATTGAATGTTAACTTAGGGATTCACCGATGCATTGCATCCTTTAGGGGCAAGTCGTGAATGCAGTGGCACAGGGGATAACGTGGAAACGCCTGCCGGCATTCGTCGGCCTGTATCTGCTATTCAGCGTTCTGGCGATCTACTTCATCCACGCGCCCGGGCAGGTCAGCCTGTTCTGGCCGGCATCCGGCGTCGCGTTCGCGTTTATGGTGCGCTATGGCCTGATGTGGGCCTTTCCGCTGGCCGCCGTATTGGCACTGATGCACTGGTCGATCAACCCCGTGCCGCCGCTCTTCCTGCTGTTTTCCATTTCCAGCAATGTCATCGGCGCCATCCTCGCCGCGCTGTATGTCCGGTCCTTTGACATAAGCAGCTATCTGTCGATGCGCAGCGGTTTCATCTCGCTGCGGGCCGCCATCCTGATGGCGTTCACCAGCGCACTGATCGGCGTGACCGGCCTGTGCCTGTCCGGCATTGCCAGCTTCGCGGACTTCTGGCCGAGCGTCGCCAAATGGGGCATGGGCGACCTGCTCGGTATCATCTGCACCGCGCCGGCGTTGATGATGCTGACCGCACCGGCCTCGCGCAACCCGGACAGCCCGCTAAGCGCCGATTATGCGTCAGCCAACGGCAAGCTGTTGTGGGCGATTCTGCTGGTGCTGTCCTATGTGCTGATCTTCATCGGCGGAACCAGCAAAAGCCCCTATGCGCTCGGCCTGACCGGCCTGCCCATCGCCCTGCTGGTATGGAGCGCGATACGCTTCCAGCCGATCTGGACCATGACCGGCATCGCACTGACGGTACTTGTGATCACTGCGCTGACCGGACTGGGCCTGGCCGGATTCATGCAGCCCCGTGAACTGACCGATGTGGCCTTCCTGTTGAGCTTTCTGTGCATGATCGCGATTTTTCCGTTGATCCTGCTTGCCAGCAACCACGAAAGCCGGATATCGACCCGCAAGATCATCCGGCGCGCGACCACCGATCTGGAAACCGGCCTGCCGAACCGGACGGCCTTCGAAGACACCGCCCGGCTGGCGCTGAACGGTTTCGGTCCGACACAAACCTTGGCCTACCTGGATTTCGACCATTTCAACCTGGTCAACGACACCGCCAGCCACGAGGCCGGCGATGAACTGATCAAAGGCATCGCGTCCATGCTGGCCGCCAACCTGTTCCCCAGCGACAAGATCTTCCGGATCGGCGGCGACGAGTTCGCCCTGCTGTTCCTGTGCGAAGGCCGGGAGTCCGACCTGCGCGCGCAGCGGGTACTGCGCGCCATCGAAACCTACAAGACCGGCTGGGACGGCCATGTGCTGTCGACCACGGCAAGCATCGGGCTGGCGACGCTGAAACCCGGCCATGGCGATTTCGCGCAACTGCTGTCACAGGCCGACGCCGCCTGTTTCACCGCCAAGGAACTGGGCGGCAACCGGATCTGCGTCGCGGGCCAGGAAAGCGCGGCGCTGAAAGACCGCACCGAGGCCATGCAGTCGGCCATACTCATCCGCCAGGCCCTGAACGGGGATTATTTCGAACTGGACTGCCAGGACATCCTGCCGCTGGCCGAGAATCCGGGCAACGGCCGTTATTTCGAAGTGCTGCTCCGGCTGCGCGACCCGCACAGCGGCGAACTGCTGAACCCGAAATCGTTCATCCCGGCCGCCGAACGCTTCCATCTCGGCGTGAAAATAGACCGCTACGTCATCAACATGCTGCTGTCCTGGATGGAGTCGCATCCGAAGGAAGCCGAGACGGTCGGCGCCTGCTCGATCAATCTATCCGGCGCGTCCATGGACGACGAGCACTTTTCCGGGTTCCTGGAGAACCGGCTGAAGGGATCGAGCTTTCCGGCCGACAAGATCATCTTCGAAATCACCGAAACCTGCGCCATGCATGACCTGTCGAGGGCGCAGGCCCTGATCCGCAACCTGCGCGGCATCGGCTGCCGGTTCGCGCTGGATGACTTCGGCACCGGATTCTGCTCGTTCACCTACCTGCAGAGCCTGGATGTGGACATTTTCAAGATCGACGGCAGTTTCGTCCGCGAC
The DNA here is from genome assembly GCA_035562675.1 of Arenimonas sp. Classification (GTDB taxonomy): domain Bacteria; phylum Pseudomonadota; class Gammaproteobacteria; order Xanthomonadales; family Xanthomonadaceae; genus Arenimonas. The sequence goes on from DATMWF010000201.1 coordinate 3,873, forward strand.
CTGGAAACCTCGCAGCTTTCCAAGGCGGTCATCCGCTCGATCACCGACATCGCCCATGTGCTGAACAAGACCACAACCGCCGAGCACTGCGAATCACTGGAGCTGATCGGCCTGCTGCGCAAACTGGGCGTCGACCATGCACAGGGCTTCGGCATCCATAGACCGCAGGCCATCGCCGAGTATTTTTCCCCGCAATCCCTTATCATGGGGCGATGAAACCTCGCTTCCCGGGCAAGACCCGCCGGCACGCCTCCGGCGGCCGGCAACGGCTGCATGCCGCACTCGGCATGACGGCCCTGCTGATTTCCGCGCAGGGCCTGGCGCACACCGAACTGATCATGAACCGGCAAAGCCAGGAGAACGCCATCAGCATCGAAACCGAGCTGTTCGGTCCGGTGCAGGTCCAGCTGAAGAACAGCCGGTCCGGCGCGTTGCTGTTTGAATCCACACTCGACGGTCCGGGGGTGTTCCAAGTCACCGACCTGCCGCCGCAGAGCCTGAACAACCTGGTGTTGCACGCCGTACCGGGCAAGCCGGCCACCGCTTCGCCGTTCACCTACGATATGCCGTTCAGTCAACATGCCGAATGGGCGATCAGTCAGGGATTCCAGGGCCAAGCCAGCCATGGCGATGCCCTCAACGAATACGCCGTGGACTTCGACATCGCCATGGGCACACCGGTTCTGGCGGCCCGCAACGGCGTGGTGATGGAAGTGATCGACGGCTTTCCGGATGCGGGACGGACGCGGAAATCGGATCTGGATCAGGCCAACATCATCCGCATCCTGCACGAGGACGGCACCATGTCGGTGTACGGCCATTTACTGCAGGACAGCGCGGTGGTGACCCCCGGACAATGGCTGGTCGGCGGCACGGTGATCGCACAGAGCGGCAACAGCGGCTTCTCGCACGGCCCGCACCTGCATTTCGCGGTGCAGCTCAACACCGGCATGCAGCTCAGGTCGATTCCATTCCGGATGCGAAGCGTGAACGGCATCGTCAGCTTCGGCCCTTGACGCCCTGCGGCTCAGGCCCTGTTAACGGCTAAATGCTATAATTCGCGCTCTGATTCAACGCCGCAGCCCCCATGACCTCCGAACACGCCCAGCAGACGGCACGCCGCCGCACTTTCGCCATCGTCTCGCATCCCGATGCGGGCAAAACCACGCTGACCGAGAAGCTGCTGCTGTTCGGCGGGGCGATCCAGATGGCCGGCTCGGTGAAGTCCCGCAAGGCCGCACGGCACGCCACCTCCGACTGGATGGCACTGGAAAAGGAACGTGGCATTTCGGTGACCTCCTCGGTCATGCAGTTCCCGTACGAAGGCCGCATCGTCAACCTGCTGGACACCCCGGGCCACGCCGACTTCTCGGAAGACACCTACCGGGTGCTGACCGCGGTCGACTCGGCGCTGATGGTCATCGACTGCGCCAAGGGCGTGGAAGAGCGCACCATCAAGTTGATGGAGGTCTGCCGGCTGCGCGATACGCCGATCATGACCTTCATCAACAAGCTGGACCGCGAGGGCCGCTCGCCGATCGAACTGCTCGACGAAGTGGAATCGGTGCTCGGCATCCAGTGCGCGCCGGTGATCTGGCCGATCGGCATGGGCAGCCGCCTGAAAGGCGTGGTGCACCTGCTCAGCGGCGAGGTACACCTGTTCGAACCCGGCCGTAATTTCACCCGCCAGGATTCGACCATCTTCGCGTCCCTGGACGACCCTGCACTGGTCGGACGCATCGGCGCGCCGATGCTGGCCGAACTGCGCGACGAACTGGAGCTGGTCGAGGGCGCTTCGCATCCCTTCGACCTCGAAAGATACCTGGCAGGCCAGCAGACGCCGGTGTTCTTCGGCTCGGCAGTCAATAACTTCGGCGTTCAGCTGCTGCTGGACTTCTTCGTGGAAAACGCGCCACCTCCGAGACCGCGCGCCAGCACGGTGCGCGAGGTGTCCCCGCTGGAGGAAACCTTCTCCGGTTTCGTATTCAAGATCCAAGCCAACATGGATCCGCAGCACCGTGACCGGGTGGCGTTTTTCCGGGTCTGCTCGGGCCGCTTCGACGCCGGCATGAAGGCGTTCCATGTGCGCACCGGCAAGGAAACCAAGCTCGCCAACGCGTTGACGTTCATGGCCTCCGACCGCGAACACGTGGAAACCGCGTATCCGGGCGACGTCATCGGCCTGCACAACCACGGCACCATTTCCATCGGCGACACCTTCACCCAGGGCGAAACGCTGAGCTTCACCGGCATACCGAACTTCGCGCCGGAACTGTTCCGCCGCGCCCGCCTGCGCGATCCGCTGAAGCTCAAGCAGCTGCAGAAAGGACTGGCGCAGCTTTCCGAGGAAGGCGCCACCCAGTTCTTCCGGCCGCTGATGTCGAACGACCTGATCCTCGGCGCGGTCGGCACCCTGCAGTTCGATGTGGTCGCTTACCGCCTGAAAGACGAATACAGCGTGGACGCGACGTTCGAGCCGATCGCCATCAGCACGGCGCGCTGGGTACGCTGCGCGGACGCCCGGAAGCTGGAGGAGTTCCGCGAGAAGGCCGCGCAGAACCTGGCGGTCGACGCCGCCGGCGAGCTGGTATACATCGCGCCGACCCGCGTCAACCTGCAATTGACCATCGAGCGCTGGCCGGACGTGCAGTTCCTGGCCACCCGCGAACATGCCCACGCCCTGGCGATGGATTGAGTAAATACTCCAGTCAACCGGCGCTAGGATTAACCATGCACACTGAACACCACCTGCGCGACGAATTCTACAACGCCATCACCCACGGCCTGGGCGCGTTCCTGAGCGTCATCGGCAGCATTGTGCTGATTGCGCTGGCTGCGCTGTACAGCGACGTCTGGCAGCTGGCCAGCGCCATCGTGTTCGGCGTTTCGCTGGTCGGCCTGTACGGCGCTTCGACCCTGTACCACTCGACGCACGAGCCGAAAGCGAAGCTGCGCTATAAAATCCTCGACCACTGCATGATCTATGTGCTGATCGCCGGCAGCTATACGCCGTTCACCCTGATAGCGATGCGTGATGACGGCGGCTGGTGGATATTCGGCATCAGCTGGGCCATCGCCCTGGCCGGCATCATTTTCAAGCTGTTCTTCACCGGCCGCTTCGAACTGCTGTCGACCCTGATGTATCTGGCCATGGGCTGGATGGTGGTGTTCGCGATAGGGCCGATGCTGCGCAACGTCGGCACCGCGGAGCTGGTCTGGCTGGGCATCGGCGGCCTGTTCTACAGTTTCGGAACCATCTTCTACCTGATGGACCGCATCAGGCACAACCATGCCATCTGGCATGCGTTCGTGCTGGCCGGCAGCGCCAGCCATTTCGTGGCAATCACCTATTTAGTGATGCGCTGACGGTTTATCAGCCGGCGATATAACTCTGCAGCTGGTTGATTTCCTCCTGCTGCTGCTCAATCACCGCCTTCACCAGATCGCCGATGGAAATCAGTCCGAGCACTTCATCGCCGTCACAGACCGGCAGGTGGCGGAACTTGCTGTCCGTCATCAAGGTCATGCAATGGCTTACGGTATCGGTTGGCTTCACGGAAACAACCGGACTGCTCATGATGTCCGATATCGGCGTATCGCCGGATGAGCGCCCGAGCAGGATGACCTTGCGGGCGTAATCACGCTCGGTGACGATACCGAGCAACCTGCCGTTCTCCATGACAAGCACCGAACCGATACGGTGTTCGGCCATCATCCGGATGGCGTCCAATACCGAGGCCTTGGTGTCCAAGGAATGGACCTGGGCGGACTTTCCGTGCAACACCGCGTTCACGTTCTTCATGGCAGTTCTCCTCGCTGGCGGATTCTAGTGTAGCGCCGTTCAGCGGGAAAGCAAAATCAGCGCATGCAGCAGCCATGCAGATACCCGGTACCGCCAAGGCCGCGGATCTGCCGTTCAATGGCGCGGGCCCGACGCTGTACATAGGGGCCGGGGTTGCCAAGACTGTAGCGTTTGGGATTGGGCAGCACAGCGGCCATGCGGGCGGACTCGGCGCGGCTCAGGGATTTCGCCGGCTTGCCGAAATAGCGCCTTGAGGCCGCCTCCGCGCCGTAAACGCCGTCGCCGAACTCGGCAACGTTGACATACACCTCGAGGATCCGGCGCTTGGGCCACAGCACTTCGATCCAGACCGTGTACCAGCCTTCCAGCGCCTTGCGCACATAACTGCGTCCACTCCACAGGAACAGGTTCTTGGCCAGCTGCTGGCTGATGGTGCTGGCACCGCGTATTTTCCGGCCTTTCCGGTTGCCTTGATAGGCTTTCTGCATGGATTCGAAATCAAACCCGTGATGCTCCGGAAAACGCTGGTCCTCCGACGCCACCACGGCAATCGGCAGCTGCGCGGACACCGCCGACAGGTCACGCCAGTAGTATTCTATGCGGTAGCCGAAGTCGCCGTCCAGCCAGGCGGAAACCTGGCGGATCGCCATGAAACTGCTGGCCGGCGGATTGACCCAGCGGAGCAGCAGCACCTGTCCGATGCTGATAATGCAGAACCACAGGGGAAGCCAGATGAACAGGCGCTTCAGCCATTTTTTCGTGCGTGTCGATTTCGCCAAAGCCACTGCCCCGAAAGTCGCGTAAAATATGCTTCAGTGTAACGAAATGTTCCGGGTTTGTGAGGACGCGATGAGCCAGAATGACGACAGTTTGACCCGCTTCATTTTGGATGGCGCCGACGTGCGCGGTGCGCTGGTGAAACTCACCCGTACCTGGCAGGCCATCGAAAGCCGGGCCGACTATCCCGCCCCGGTCGCCGGCTATCTGGCGCAGTGCGCAGCGGCTTCCGCGCTGTTCATCGCGTCGATCAAGATCGACGGCCGGCTGTCGATTCAGATGCGCGGTGATGGCCCGATCCGCACGCTGTTCACGGAATGCACAACCGCCGGCACGCTGCGCGGCCTGGCGCATTTCGATGCGCCGGTTCCCGATGACATCGCGCTCGGCGACTTCGGCAGCGAGGCCATCATGGCGATCACCATCGAGCGCGACACCGCGCCGGACCGTGAACCGCAGCGCTATCAGGGCTTGGTCGGCTTCCAGGCGGACACCCTTTCCGAAGCGTTCGAACAGTACTTCGAGCAATCCGAACAGCTGCCGACCCGTATCGTGCTGTTTGCCGATGCGCAGCAGGCCGTGGGCTTATTGATACAGCAGCTGCCGGAACGGCAGAACGGCAAACCGGACGATTGGAACCGTGTCCAGATGCTGTTCGACACGGTAAGCGCCGAAGAGCTGTTCAGCCTTGAACCGGATGAGCTGCTGTTCCGGCTGTTCCACGAGGAATCGGTGCGGGTGCTGGACAGCCTGGCGCTCAGCTTCGCCTGCTCCTGCTCGCGTGAACGCGTGGAGAATGCGTTGATTTCATTGGGCGAGGATGAAATGGCCGAATCGCTGGAGGAGAACGGCGACGTCACCGTACACTGCGACTTCTGCGGCCAGGCCTATCATTTCAGCAAGGATCAGGGACTTTCCCTGTTTTGGCCGAAAAGCTCGGTACCCGGCAGCCCCAGCCTGCATTAACGGCTTTGTTCAGCATTTCAGGTGAACCATTCGCCGGTTTTGCCGTCAAAGGCTAAGATGACTACAATGAAAGCCATGACACCTAAAGCGCCAGCTTTGATGGTTCTGACCCTGCTCTGCGGGACTTTCGCGCATGCGCAGAGTTCCACCCGGCAGATGCTGAAGCCCAACACCACCCCGACCGTGATTCCGGTCTGGAACGTGCACAG
>DATMWF010000202.1:0-4518 GCA_035562675.1 Arenimonas sp.
GTGCTGATCGTGCGGGCGGCCGTCGACGGTATTGTGCGGGCCAAAGCCCTGAAGTCCGATGCGGCGTCCTCCGAGGTCATCAAGGCCCTGTCGCAGGCCGGAACGCCGTTCCACCTGACCGCCCTGAAATGGGGCCTGGGCTTGGGCAGTCTGGGCATCGGCTTCCTGATCATCGAGGCGCTCAAGCTGCAGCCGGAACAGCCGGGCACCTGGGGCGTGCTCACGCTGTCGGTCGCCGCCGGCCTGCTGGCGTTTTACGCATTCGCGAAAAAACAGCTGAAATAAGCCGTTGCTGGCGCAAAAAACCAAGGGGCTCTCACGAGCCCCTTGGTTTTTCTGTACTGCATTTTTTTCTGAACTGCGAACCGCGCTTACTTCACCACGTTGCCGTCGTTGTCCAGCACGGTGACCGGGCCGATGTTCAGGGCCTCGATCTTGGTCTTGATCTTGGACAGGTCGCCGACCACCACCCAGGTCAAGGCGTCCGGCTTGAACGTCGATGCAGCCTGCTGGACCTGCTCAAGCGACATGCCGCTGATGCGTTCGCTGCGCTGCACGACATAGTCGTCCGGGCGGCTGAAACGGACGATGTCGGATACCGAGCCGTTCAAGGCGCTGTTGGTTTCCAGCGAGCCCGGCAGGCGCAGGGTGAACGAGTTCTTGATTTTACTGACCTCATCGGGCTTGGCGGGCGATTTACCGGCCGCGAACTCGGTGATTTCGCGCTTCATTTCCAGCATCGACTCGGCGGTCTTGTCAATCTGCACGCCGGCCGAAGCAATCCAGGGACGCTGACCCTGGGCGGCCTGCAGGCCGGAGCGTGCCCCATAGGACCAATGCTTGTCCTCGCGCAGGTTCATGTTCAGACGGGCCGTGAAAGTACCGCCGATCACGCCGTTGGCGACTTCCAGATCAACTGCTTTGGCATCATTGCTGGATGGCACCACCTGGCCGGCGAAGATATTGGCCTGCACCGAACCGGGTTGGTCGATCAGGAACACACGCGGCTTGGTCGGCAAGGCCACGGCGGTTACCGCCGGCTTGGCCGGCTGGGCACCGCGCCCCCGCCATTGACCCAGGTGCTTTTCAAGCAGGGGCACGATTTCCGCCAGCGAGGTGTCGCCGGTGATCACCAGGGTCGTGCCTTCCGGGCGGAGATAGGCATTCTGATAGGCGAGCAGGTCGTCACGGGTCAGCGCCGCAACGTCGGCTTCCGTGCCGGTTCCGCTGAACGGAATGGCGTAAGGATGGTCTTTGCCGTACATCAGGGTCGGCAGGATGCGGGTGGAAGCGGCATCCGGACGGATTTTTTCCTGCTTGATGGTTGCCAGCCACTGCGCACGCACGCGCTCGATGTCCTTGGCGTCGAAGCGCGGCTTGATCAGCATCTCCGCGAACAGCGCGACCGATGGGTCCAGTTTTTCCTTGATGGCGGACAGGGAAGCGCTGGCGCCGTCGATGCCGGCACCGCTGCCGATGTTGGCACCGAGACGCTCCTGCTTGGCGGCGAACGCCAAGGCATCGTATTCACCGGCGCCCTGGGTCAGCATGTTGGTGGCGAAACTGGCGGTACCGAGTTTTTTGCCCTGATCGGAACTGAAACCGCCGTCAAACAGCATGTTCATCTGCACCACCGGCACGCCCGGACGGGCGGCCAGAACCACTTTCAAACCGTTCGACAAGGTGGCGCGCTCAAACGCCGGGACCGTCAGTTCAGGGAAGCTTTCGGTTTTCGGCACGCCCAGCTTGCGGTCGACTGCACTCGGTACGGTCTTGTATTTCGGATTGGCGGCCGCTACGGCAGGCATCGCCGAACGCGCCACTGACGGCTCTTCCGCCAAGGGCTTGCGCTCGCCCGGTTCGACGATGGCGAACAGGCTGCCGTTTTTCAGCCATTTGTTGCCGGCTGCCTTGACCGATGCCGGGGTGGCTTTTTCCACGGCGGCCAGGGATTTTCGGAAACAGCCCGGATCGTTGAGGTAGATGGTGCAGGAGGCCAATACGTCGGCCTTGCCGCCGAAGCCGCCGATACGTTCGATCTGACGGATGAAGCCGGCCTTGGTCACGACTTTCGCCTGTTCCAGCTCTTCGGCGGTCGGACCGTCTTTCAGCAGTTTCTGCAGTTCCTCATCGATGATGGCTTCGACCTTCTTCGGGTCGACGCCCTGCTTGACGGCTGTGCTGATCGAGAAGCGGCCGGACAGCTGCTGGGCATAAGCGCCGGCGGAGATGCTGTCGACCAGTTTCTCCTGATGCACCAGGCGCCGGTCAAGGCGCGAGTTGCCGCTGCCGCCGAGAACCTGACCGAACAGATCGAGCGCCTCTTCATCGGCCGCGCCGACCTGCGCCACATTCCAGATGCGGTTCCAGGACACCTGCGGCACCTTGTCGGTCAGCACCAGGCGTGTGTCGGCCTTCATCGGCGCGTTGTCGACTTTCGGCTGCACGAAATCCGGGCCGGCCGGGATGTCGCCGAAGTACTCGGTGACTTTACGCTTGGCGGTGGCCAAGTCGATGTCGCCGGCCAGCACCAGCACCGCGTTGTTCGGGCCGTAGGCGCGGCGGAACCAGTTCTTGACGTCATCCAGCGAGGCCGCGTTGAGGTCGTTCATCGAGCCGATGGTGGTCCAGCTGTACGGATGGCCTTTCGGAAACAGGGCCTTCGACAGCGGTTCGCGCAGCACGCCATACGGCTGGTTCTCGCCCTGGCGCTTTTCGTTCTGCACCACGCCGCGCTGCTCGTCCAGCAGCGACTGGTCGACGGCGCCGAGGAAATGGCCCATGCGGTCGGATTCCATCCAAAGCGCCATGTCGAGCGCGGTGGTCGGCACGTTCTGGAAGTAGTTGGTGCGGTCGCCGTTGGTGGTGCCGTTCTGGTCGGTGACGCCGACCTGTTCAAACGGACCGAAGTATTCGTCGCGGTAGTTCTCGGAGCCCTGGAACATCAGGTGTTCGAACAGGTGCGCGAAGCCGGTGCGGCCCGGGGTTTCATCCTTGGAACCGACGTGGTACCAGACGTTGACGGCCACGATAGGCGCCTTGCGGTCGGTATGCACCACCACCCGCAGGCCGTTCGGCAGCGTGAACTGCTCGTACGGGATATCGACGGACAGGCTGGCCGGCGCGGCCACCGCTTCCGGCGCGAACGCCAGGGAACCGGACAAGGCCAAACCGAGAGCAACCGCAAGCGCAGAACTGGCACCTAAACGCATAAACCTTCCTTTGTTGTGTAAATCGATGGACTGACAATCATAGTGTAAATTGACGGTATCTACACTAGGCCATAAGGCATAGTGGCCATGTGAAGACCCCATGACCGAGGCCGAAGCCATGAAACTTCCGTTCACCTGCGCCGTCCTCCTGCTTGCTCCGGCTTTCGCATGGGCGGCTACCGACGTGCGCTTCGAGCAGGGCAAGGCCTGGAATGCCGGCCGGACGCAGCTTATGTACACCGAGTCGCACTGGACCGCCTACGAAAACGAGGTGTTGAAGGACCGCACCGTGCTGTACCGCTGCGCCGACGGCACACCGTTCGCGCGCAAAGAAATCAATTATGCAAAATCAAAGCTCGCGCCAGCATTCAGCTTCAACGATATCCGCTTCAATTACCAGGAAGGCCTGCGCTGGCAAAACAACAAGCCCGAGCTTTGGGTATCGCGAAACGGGCAAAAGCAGCAGAAATCGTTGGACAATTCTTCCGATCTTGTCGCTGATGCCGGCTTCGATGTATTCGTCAAGAAGCGCTGGCCGGAACTGACTGCGGCGCGGCGGCAGACCCTGCAGTTCGCCGTGCCTGCGCGGCTGACCAGCTACAGCTTCAATCTGCAGCGTGTCAATAATCTGCCCTACCACAAGGAACCGGCTCAAAACTTCAAGCTGGGGCTGAACAGCTGGCTGGGTGTCATCGCACCGAATATCGAACTTGCCTACAGCACAAAATCTCAACGCCTGCTGCGCTTCAAAGGCTTGAGCAATATCCTGGATGATCAGGGCGACAAGCCGGTCAATGCCATCATCGAGTTTCCGCTGCTCGATCAAATTGTCTCTGCAAATGAAAAACTGCAGGCCCAGGCAGTTTTGCTAAAATCATGCCAACTCAGCTGATGCAAGGAACACATCGTGATCGATGTGATATTGTTCGAACCGGAAATTCCGCCCAATACCGGCAACGTCATCCGGCTGTGCGCCAACACCGGTGCGCGCCTGCATCTGGTCGAGCCGCTCGGTTTCGCCTGGGATGATGCGCGCGTCAAGCGCGCCGGCCTGGATTACCACGAATTCGCCGATGTGAAGCGGCACACCGACTACAACGCCTGCCTGGACTTCCTCGGCCATCCGCGCGTGTTCGCGTTCAGCTCCAAGGCCGGAACGCGCTTCGATGCGCCGGCATATCAGCACGATGACGCGTTGCTGTTCGGCCCGGAAACCCGCGGCCTGCCGGCGGAGGTGCTGGACACGCTGCCGGAAAGCCGGCGTGTACGGCTGCCGATGCAGCCCGGCCAGCGCAGCCTGAATCTG
>DATMWF010000203.1:0-2311 GCA_035562675.1 Arenimonas sp.
GAACTATGCCGAGGATGCCCGGCTGGATCCGCAAGGCCATTACCTGGTGCTGTCCAACCATCAGAGCTGGGTCGACATCATGGTGCTGCAGGCGGTGTTCAACCGCCGCATCCCGTTCATGCGCTTTTTCCTGAAACAGCAACTGATCTGGGTGCCGCTGCTCGGCTTGGCCTGGCGTGCGCTGGATTTCCCGTTCATGAAACGGCATAGCAAGTCGCAGATCCAGAAGCGCCCGGAACTCGCCGGCCAGGACATCGCGGCGACCCGAAAGGCCTGCGAGAAATTCTTCGGCAAACCGGTGTCGATCATGATCTTCCCGGAAGGAACGCGCTTCACCCCGGCCAAGCACGCGCAGCAGCAATCGCCGTTCGCCCGCCTGCTGAAGCCCAAATCCGGCGGCATGGCCTATGCGCTCGATGCCATGGGCCGCGGCCTGCATGCCATCCTCGATGTCACGCTGTTGTATCCGAACGGCAAACCGGGCATGTGGGACCTGATCGCCGACCGCATCAAGACCGTACATGTCGACGTCCGCCTGCGCGAGATCCCGGAAGCGCTGCGTAACGGCGATTACGAAAACGACCGCACGTTCCGGGTCGCGTTCCAGCGCTGGATGAACGGCCTTTGGCAGGAAAAACAGGCGCTGCTGGAAATCTTGGCCAAAACCTGAGGTATTGTGCTGCCGGCGGAATTCGTGCATGGTGAAGCCAATCGGCTTGCCCCGGGCCGATACATCCCACCTTGGTCCGGAGAGTGCATGAATCCGCCACGTCCTGAACTGCCGTCCCTGACGAAAAGCAAAGCGCCGATCGAGAACCCGCCTGCCACAGGGCCGCTCGACCGTTTCATCCGGCGCTTCGGCGTGCTTTCGCATACCGCGCTGCTGCTGGCGCTGTATGCCGTGTTCGCGTTCGCCTTCGGCCTGGCCTTGGCACCCGCATTCTGGTTTCTGGACCAAGCCTGGTCTATGGTCGGGGACTTGCAAGGCTGGCTGAAATGGCCCGCGTTCGGGATCGCCTGCGGGCTGGCGTTTTTCATCGCCGGGTTCACGCTGTTGTTGGTGGTGCCGGCTTTGAACTTCATCCTGCCGACGCGCGTGAAGCCGTTCAAGGGCAGTTACTACACCTACGCGGCGGTACCCTGGTACATCCACAACGGGCTGTTCTACATCGTGCGCTATACCTTTCTGCCGTATGTCACGCTGACCCCGTTCGGTGACTGGTTTCTGCGCGCCATGGGCATGAAGCTCGGACGCCGCGCTTTCCTCAATTCGGAATTCATCTCCGATCCCTGCATGCTGCAAATCGGCGAGGATGCGGTGATCGGCGGCAGCGTGCACCTGTTCGCGCACTTCGCCGGCGGCGGCCATCTGATCATCGCGCCGACCATCGTCGGCGCCCGCGCCACCATCGGCGAAAAAGCGACCTTGATGGGCGACGTGCAGGTGGGTGAGGGCGCCACGGTGTTGCCGCACTCGGTGCTGCTGCCGGGTTCGCGCGTCGGCCCGGGTGAAACCTGGGGCGGCGTACCTGCGGTGTTCATCGCGCCGGAGGAATGGCAACGCATCAAGGACGGCATCAGGCGGGTAACTGCCATCCCGAGTTGAATCCTGGCTGACCACCCGGTCCACCGGGCCAAGGCCAAACTGGGAAGTCGGCCTGAAAAGCGTCATACTATGCGCCACAGCGCCGTTTCGGCGTATTTTTTTCTGGAATGCATCATGTCCGATTTCACCCAATGGCCGTTGCGTGCCGAGCTGCTGGAAGCGCTCGCTTCGCAGGGCATCAGCCAGCCCACCCCGATCCAGCAGGAAGCGCTGAGCGATCTGTTGGCCGGCAGGGACGTGCTGGCGCAGGCCAAGACCGGCAGTGGCAAGACACTGGCGTTCGCCTTGGCCATCCTGTCGGACGTGGACGCCGGCTCCGGCGTACAGTCGTTGGTACTGTGCCCGACGCGGGAATTGGCCGATCAGGTCACCCAGGCCATCCGGAAAGTCGCGGTACGCCTGCCGAACCTGAAGATATCGGCGTTCTACGGCGGCATTCCGGTGCGTGTGCATGTCGAATCGCTGGTGCATGAGCCGTCGATCGTGGTCGGCACGCCGGGGCGGATCCTGGAGCTGATCCAGAACGGCGCGCTGAAGCTGTCGGGCCTGAAGACCTTGGTGCTGGATGAAGCCGACCGCATGCTGGACATGGGTTTCGAGCCCGCCATCCAGTCGATCCAGAAAGCCCTGCCCGCCAAACGGCAGACCCTGCTGTTTTCCGCCACCTTTCCCGAGCAGGTCAAGGCGCTGTCCAAAACCTACCAG
>DATMWF010000204.1:0-4253 GCA_035562675.1 Arenimonas sp.
ATTCTCCAACACCACGCCGCTGCCGGCGAAAATCTACGCCAACGAGGGCGTGGCACAGATGCTGTTCTTCGAATCCGATGAAGTGTGCGAAACCTCCTACAAGGACCGCGGCGGAAAATACCAGGGCCAGACCGGCGTTACGTTGCCGAAAACGTAAAGAATCCGTTAGCCGTTCGAAAAAATGCGCTTCGGCGCATTTTTTTTCGCCGAATCAGGTCCATAATCACGGTCACACAATGTCTTTGGAGAATCCTGATGAAATCGAAAACAATAACCGCTTTGGCCTTGAGTTCCGGCGTGGCGTTCGGCGCCTTCGCCTCGGCGGCACCGGCCGACAGTCCGTTTTCAGCCAAGCCGCTGGATGGCGGCTATCAGCTGGCGCAAGTCGATAAGGCCAAGGAAGCCGGCTGTGGTGCCGGTAAAATGACGGGCGGCACGTGCGGCGGCATGAAGGCCGGCGCCGGTATGTGCGGCATGTCCATGGCCGATGCCAACCAAGACGGCAAGGTCAGCAAGGCGGAGGCCGATGCGCACCATGCCGCCATGTTCAAGCAGATGGACGCAAATAAGGATGGTTTCATCGACAAGGATGAAATGACGAAAATGAAACATGGCAGCTGCGGCGCTGAAGGCAAGAAATCCGACGGCAAATGCGGTGAAGGGAAATGCGGCGCTGAGATGATGAAAGACACCAAGGCCGGTTAGTTTCCTTACATATACCAAGGTGCCGTAAGTGAAGATCGGCACCTTCCCCTAGGACAGAATGCCTGTTCCGCGGGCGTCTCCTGCGCTGAAAACGCCCCTTGCGGGCGTTTTTTTCCTTAGGCCGCGCGTGCATCGCCGGGTGTGTGATAAATTTTCAGGGCCGGGTGTAAGAATTCCATGGCATGGCCGACTAATCCCCGCAGACATGAAAACACATGGCTGCCACCCACATCACCCCTTTAATGGAGATTACCGATGAAAACCAAAATCCTGTCCGCGCTGGCCTTGACCTCAACCGTCGCATTCGGCGCCGCCGCCTTGGCCGATAATCCGTTTGCCGCCACGTCCTTGAAAAACGGTTACCAGGTAGCGCAGCAGACGGCGGCTTCCGCCGATAAAACCAAGGACGCCAGCTGCGGCGCCGACAAGAAGAAAGACGGAAAATGCGGCGCGGACGGCAAGAAAGCCGACGGCAAATGCGGTGAAGGCAAATGCGGCGCAGACGGCAAGAAAGCCGACGGTACCTGCGGCGCCGACAAGAAAAAAGACGGCAAGTGCGGTGAAGGCAAATGCGGCGCGGACGGCAAGAAGAAAGACGCCAGCTGCGGTTCCTTGGCTTGATGGACAAAGCCGGCCGGCGGCTTGCCGGCCGGCCATTTGCGGATGACCACATGATGAAATCAGCGACAGGTACCGGCTTGGGTTTTCGACGCGAACTTCTGCCTGAACTGCGCGGCGGCGATCTGTCCGGCATCGGTTTTTTCGAGGTCGCGCCGGAGAACTGGGCTGGCCTTGGCGGCCGTTACGGCAGGGACCTGCGCGCGTTCACCGAACGCTTTCCGTTCGTGGCGCACGGCCTGTCGCTGTCGATCGGCAGCAGCGATGCATTGGACACCGGATTGCTGAAACAGACCAAAGCGTTCATGGCCGAACACGGCATCGGCCTGTATACCGAGCATCTGAGCTGGTGTTCACACGAAGGCCATCTGTATGACCTGCTGCCGATACCTTGCACCGAGGAGGCGGTGCATTGGGTCGCCGGCCGTATCCGACAGGCCCAGGATATCCTCGGTATGCGCATCGGCATGGAAAACGCATCCTACTATTTCGCGCCACCCGGCGCCGAGATGAGCGAAGCGGAATTCATCAGCGCCATCGTACGCGAAGCCGACTGCCTGCTGCATCTGGACGTCAACAACGTGTATGTCAACAGCCGGAATTTCGGCTTCGAGCCGCTGGCCTACCTGAAAAGCCTGCCGCTCGATAAAGTCTGCTACCTGCACATGGCCGGGCATTACGCGGAGCCTGACGGGTTCCTGATCGATACCCATGGCGCCGAAATCATCGATCCGGTCTGGGACCTTCTCGATGTCACGTATACGCTGATCGGCGAACGCGCCGCCGTGCTGCCGACATGCCTGGAGCGTGATTACAATTTTCCCCCGCTGGCCGACCTGTTGGCCGAACTGCGGCGCATCCGCGGAATGCAGCAGCTGCATCGGACCGCGTCCAGGCTGTCGGCATGAGCCCCGCTAAGCTACGCGCATTCCAGTCCGCATTCGCAGGACACCTGCGCAGTCCGTTGAAAGCAGGGCGTCCGTCCGGCGTGCCGGCGCGGCCGGCAAAGATATACCGGGAGCTGGTGTTCAACAACATCACCGGGTTCATCGATGCCTGTTTCCCGGTGGCGAAAAGCCTGTTTCCGGAATCCCGCTGGCGCGCGCTGTGCCGGTCCTTCTTCCGCGATTGGCCGAGCCATACGCCGTATTTCAGCCGGATTCCCGAACAGTTCGTGCGCTACGTAAAGGCGCAGCACGCGGTATTGCGGGTTCCGGTCTATCTGCCCGAACTGCTGCATTACGAATGGTTGGAGCTGGAGGTCGATACCGCCGCCGAAAAACCTTCCGGAAGTCCGGACAGCAGGCTGTTGACCCTCAATCCGAGCGTGCGTTATGCGCACTATCAGTGGCCGGTTCACCAAATCAGCAAAGCCTACCGACCACGGAAGCCCAAGCCGACGGTATTGCTGGTGCACCGCGACAGCGCGCATGCGGTCAGGTTCACGGAAATAAATGAAATCACCGCGCAGCTGCTGGATATTCTCGCCGAGGGCCCGAAATCCGCCCGTGATGCGCTGAAAATCCTGGCCAGTCGCCTTGGCCACGCCAATCCGGATGCCCTGCAGATCCACGGCCGGCAGCTGTTGGCCGGCTTCATCCAGCAGGGCATCATCATGGGAAAACCGGCATGAAACGCATCATCGCCATGAAAAAATCCGTCATCCGCCTGCTCGACGCCAGCGCGCCCTGGCTCGGGCTTCTGGCTGTGCGTGTGCTGATGGGCTGGGAGTACCTGGAAGCCGGACTGGAGAAATTCCACGGCGAGAATTGGTTCGACAGCATCCAGGGCAAGTTCCCGTTTCCGTTCAATGAAGTGCCGCCGGCGATCAGCTGGCAGATGGCGACCTGGTTCGAAATCGTCGGCGGTGCAGCCCTCATCATCGGGCTGGGTACACGTTTTTTTTCGCTGTCGCTGATCATCCTGACCCTCGTTGCCACGGCGGCCGTGCACTGGCCGGCCGAGTGGGGCAGTTTCACCGTACTGATGAAAGGCTATGTGATCAGCGATGCCGGTTTCGGCAATTTCAAGCTGCCGGTGCTGTACTTGGCCATGTTGACCGCGCTGCTGCTGTTCGGGCCAGGCAAACTGAGCCTGGACGCCTTGCTGCGCAGGAAATTCATGGGCCGCTGAGCGGTTGACGCCGCCAGCTCGCGCATCCCATAATCGATGGCATCGACTTAGGGGACTCCATGCGCCATTCCAGATTGTTCGCCATCGCATCATCCGCAGTGCTGGCGTTGGCCGCATGCGCCGGTCAGGCTTCTGCCGGTACTCCGGCTGCATCGCAGGCAGGCTCCTCCGATTACACCGCCGATGGACGCCTGCCCCTGCCTGCGCTATATGCCGAAATCGATAAGGCCGTCGGTCCCTGGCGGTCCGAAACCGTCTACACCTATCCCGGTCAATCCGGTATTTCCATCCGCGCCTGGCGCACACCGCATGCCGGTCCGGCGCTTTGGCTGGTTTCCGGCATGCACGGCGAGGAACCGGCCGGACCGAACGCCATCGCGCGTCAGATCAAGACGGTCCGGCGCCTGTCCGACGCCGGCATCCCGGTGGTGCTGATTCCGGTCAGTAATCCGAACGGCTACCGCAATAACTGGCGTTATCCGAACACCCCCGAGCGTGACTGGCGTAAAGGCGGCGGTTACAGCGTCGGTGATTCCGAATACCTGCTGCCAAACCTGGCCGAGGGCAACACGGCGCGCCAGGCCAAAGCCCCTGGCCCGGAAACCGCGGCGTTGACCGCCTATGCATTGCAGACTGCCAAAACCTATCCGCCGCTTCTGGTGCTCGACCTGCATGAAGACGAGCTGTCGGTGGACGGCGGTTACATCTACTCGCAGGGCGCTCAGGCAGACGGAAATCCGGTCGGCGCTGAGATCATCCGTGCCCTGCAATCCGCCGGCATCACGCTGCGCATGGAC
>DATMWF010000205.1:0-2260 GCA_035562675.1 Arenimonas sp.
CAGCAGCCGTCAGGCCAAGAAATAATTTCAGTCAGGAGCAGAACATATGGTCGGTTGGAGAGAGTTGATTATCGTATTGGTCATCGTGCTGCTGGTGTTCGGCACCAAGCGCCTGGGCAATATCGGTTCGGATCTGGGCAATGCCATCAAAGGATTCAAGAAAGGCATGAAATCGGATGACGAGCAGAAGCCGGAATCCCTGAACCAGCAGAACACCGACGCCGATAAAAAAGACTGAGCATGTTCGATGTCGGTTTCAGCGAGCTGCTGATCATCGCCGTGGTCGCCTTGGTCGTCCTTGGCCCGGAGCGCCTGCCGAAAGCGGCGCGTTTCGCCGGGCTATGGGTGCGCAAGGCGCGTGCGCAGTGGTATTCGGTCAAGTCCGAACTGGAGCTGGAGCTGGCCCAGGATGAAATGAAGAAACACCTGCAGTCGGTCGAAAACAGCATCAAGGCGCCGATGCAGGAACTGCAGCAGGATCTGGAGCAGGCCGAAACCGAGATCCAGCGCGGTTTGGATGATGCGGGTGAGGCCGATTCAGCGCCGCAGGATGCGTCCGCCGATGCGGCAAAGGCCACGCCGAGGACTTTCAACGTATTCGCCGACAATTCCGACGCTGCCGGTTTGGACCAACCGGCGGAATATCCGGAGTCTTCAGAGCAGGAGCCCGAGCCCGAGGCCATTGCGTTTGAAATGGATGAACCGCCGGGCCATGCCGAGGCCATGCCGGATGGTCCGGAGCGGGAAAGCCCGGGCGACGACAGCCCGGACGACAGCGATCCCAAACAGGGCCAGCTGTGGTGAGCGGGCAGGGCGAGCTGCCGCTGATGGCACATCTGCTTGAACTCCGCCAACGCCTGCTGTATGCGGTGGTGGCGGTGATGGCGGTGTTCCTGCTGTTGCTGCCGTTCGCCAATGAACTGTATGCCTGGCTGGCCCAGCCGTTGCTGAAAACGCTGCCGGAAGGCGGCCAGCTGGTGGCCATCGACGTGGCCTCGACCTTCTTCGTGCCGATGAAGCTGGCCTTCTATTCGGCCCTGTTCATCGCCGCCCCGGCGGTGCTCTACCAGGTCTGGGCGTTCGTCGCGCCGGCCCTGTATGAAAAGGAAAAGAGGCTGGCCCGGCCGCTGCTGCTGGCGGCCTCGCTGCTGTTCTATCTCGGTTGCGCGTTCACCTTCTACCTGCTGCTGCCGGTGATGTTCGGCTACCTGAACTCCACCGCGCCGGCGGGCGTGGCGATGATGACCGATATCGGCAAATACCTGGACTTCGTGCTGGTGCTGCTGCTGGCCGGCGGGGTGAGTTTCGAGGTGCCGATCGCGGTCCTGGTCGCCGTGCTGTTGGGCTGGGTGAAGGTCGAACAGCTGGTCGAGTGGCGCGGCTACATCATCGTCGCCATTTTCATCATCGCCGCCGTCATCACGCCGCCGGACGGCCTGTCGCAGATCATGCTGGCGGTGCCGATGTGGGCCCTGTATGAAATCGGCATCATCGTGGCCCGCGTCATGGTCAAGGCCCGGGCCAAGGCGGAGCTGGCGGCCAAGCCGGACTGACGCGGCCTGCATTCGTTTGCAGGCCGTCCGATGCAGGATTCCGGTGCATATTTGCTATGCTAGGGGCTGACATTTCCCCACTTCCAAGCGCATCGTGCCATGACCTCTCCGGCTTTCCTGCTATTCGGCGCCCACGGCGATCTCGCGCTGCGCATGCTCTGGCCGTCGCTGTTCCGCCTGCACTGCGACGGCTCGCTGCCGGACGACATGGCCGTTTTCGGCATCAGCCGTTCCGGCAGCACCGATGAACTGCACGCGCATCTGCGCAGGTCCTTGGCTGACGAGCTCAACGACGGCAACCGCAGCCGTCTCGACGGTTTTCTGGCCAAGGCCGAATTCGTCAACCTCGATGCCGGGCATGCCGCCGATTATGCCGGTCTGGCCGAACTTCTGCGTGGCCGTGGCCGGCACGTCGCCATCAGCTACCTGTCGATGCCGCCCGACCTGTTCGCGCCGATCGTGGAAAACCTGCAGGGCGCCGGACTGATCGATCCGCGCACGCGGGTCATCCTGGAAAAACCGATCGGCAAGGACCTGGCCTCCAGCCAGGCGATTTCCGACGGCGTCGCCAAGGCCCTGGCGGAGGACCAGACCTACCGCATCGACCACTACCTGGGCAAGGAGGCGGTGCAGAATCTGTTGGCGCTGCGCTTCGCCAATATCATCTTCGAGCCGCTGTGGAACAGCCACAGCATCGCCAGCGTGCA
>DATMWF010000206.1:0-2144 GCA_035562675.1 Arenimonas sp.
TTGCTGCCGATATCGAATAAACGCATCGCCGAACAGTTTCTCCAGCATGCGTTCTTCCGGCTTGATCTGGAATCGGGTGATGTATGCCATGAATGCCGGCACACCCAACAGCGCTGCCGGGCTTTGCAGATAGATGGCCCAGGCCAGCAGCAGGCTGGCCATGCCGAGGTACATCGGATTGCGGGTGATGGTGTAAACGCCACCGGTCACCAAAGCGCTGGATTTCTCCGGATGCAGCGGATTGATGGTGGTATGCCGGCGCAGGAACGCCATCAGCCCGGAAAAATCGAGGGCAAGGCCCGACAGGGCGAACGCGCCCACCAGCGGCCATTTCCATTCTGGAGAAATCGGGATGGTGGGGGTATATTGCGCCGCGAAATACATGACCGTGGCGCAGGCCAGGCCGATGACCGGCGGCGGGATTTTATGCTCAAGACCGGCCATGGCAGGGCGTCCTATTCAATCACGCCGCAGGCGATGCGCGCGCCGCCGCCGCCGAGGGGCGCTGGATGGTCGGCGTGGTTGTCGCCGCCTGCGTGCAGCATCAGTGCGCGGCCGCCGATATCGGCCATTTTCAGCCGTGGCGCCAGCACCGGTTGGATGGCCGAGCCTTCGGCGTCGACAAACAGCGGCGGCAGATCGCCGAGGTGGCCGTCGCCCCACGGACTGTCATGGCGACCGGTCTTGGCCGGATCATAATGGCCGCCGGCGGCCAGGGCCGCAACCGGCTTGCCGTCCTTTTCCTTCGGCCCGCAGCTCGGGTTCTCATGCAGATGGAAGCCGTGCAGGCCCGGCGGCAACGCGCGCAGTTGCGGCGTGAACAACAGGCCATACGGCGTTTCGCTGACGGTGACCTCGCCGACCCAGGCCTGCTTGCCGGCGGTGTCCACCAGGTCCATCGATACCACGCGGTCGGCGGCGTGAACGCCGGCCAGGCCGGAAGACGCAAGCAGAAAGGTGATGAGTTGGGTTTTCATAAGACAGCTCCGTTCGGTGTTCTGATTGCCATAGCCTAGCGGATTTCGGCCTGCGTTGCGTTCAATCGGGGGTATATTACGGCTGCATCGCCCGAACCATGACCAGATCGCGCTGCGGATCTGCGCCCACCGTAAAAACATGCGCGCCGGCTTCGGCGAATCCGTATTTGCCATAGAAAGCAATCGCCCGCGGGTTCCTTTCCCATACTCCCAGCCAGACGGCATCCATGCCGCGTTCCCGCATGGCATCGAGGCTGGCATCCATCAGGCCGTGGGCAACGCCTTTGCCGTGCCAGTCGGCCACCACGTAAAGGCGCATGATTTCGCCCGGATGGGCGGCCATCACGCAGTCCGGTGCCGCGCCCCAGCGCAGCTGGGCGAAGCCGACGATGCCGGCGTCCGACTCAGCCAGCAGGGTCAGATTGTTCGGGTCCGCGATTTCCCCGGCCTGGATGCCAGGTCCGTAGCTGTCCCTGCAGTGCAGATCCATGTCCTCGGCCGTGTTCGACGGGCCGAAGGTGTCCCGGAAGGTCAGTTCAGCGATCCGCGCCAGTTCGCCGGCGTCATCGGCAACGGCTATCCGAATGCGTGGCATGTCAGCCACCGGTCCGCTCGCGGTGGTTAGGCGTGATGTGCGGAAAATGGCCGTCGCCGTATGATCGTATCACTTCCGATATGACGATGTGATAACCCTTGTACCAGCGCGCATACTGCCGCTTCGCTTCCAGGTGCGCGGGGTGCGTCGAGAACGCCCGCAGCGTATCCAGGTCTGCCCAGTAGTAGTTGGCGCAACGGCGCGAACCGTCTTGGTTCTGCCACGGCTCCACGCCCAGAAAGCCCGGAAGCGCCAGCGCCACCTGCTCAATGAGCTCGTTTAGCCGGTGGAATTCGGCATCAACGGTACCGGGTTCCCAGATGAATGCTGCGCAGTACATGGTTGAGGCTCCTTGAATCAATATGACAACAAAGAAGCGATGGCAACTTAGTCCATTCCCTGTGCCATGGATCTTGGATTTGATGATACGGGTTTGGGGCCCGTTTGGAAAACCAATCTTTAAAGACCATTGCGGAATCTCAGTACGGTAGGTATGACAATACAAATCAGGATGGAAAGCCAATTACCGATGCAAAATGGTTATATAACCATGCCATGCCAGTTAAGCCGAA
>DATMWF010000207.1:0-4334 GCA_035562675.1 Arenimonas sp.
ATACAACCGATTCGCTCAGCCGCTATGTGCAGGTCTTCGACGATGCCTTCAGCCCGGCGCTGTGCGGCAGGATGATCCAGTCGTTCCATAGCCTGGAGCGTTTCCAGCGTCCGAACGGCCGAGGCGTCCGGCCGGGCCACGAGCACAGCGCCTGGACCGAGCTGAACCTCGATCCGCTGTCCGATGCGGCGTTCCGGGTGTTGATCCTGGAAAACATGCACCGGCATGCCGCACTTTACAACCAGGCGCTGAATCAGCCGATTCCGCTGCCGATGACCGACAAGATCAGTGAGCTGGTGATGAAGCGCTACAAAACCACCGGCGAGGAAGGCTTCCAGCTGCACTTCGATTCAATCGGCGAAAAAGCCAACCGCTATCTGGTGTTCCTGTGGTATCTGAACGACGTGGCCGAAGGCGGCGGCACCGAGTTCCCCGAATTGGGCCTCCGCGTGCAGGCCAAGGCCGGACGGCTGGTGATTTTTCCACCGTATTGGATGTTCCAGCATATCGGCCAACAGCCGGTCAGCAACGACAAATACATCCTGTCCACCTACTTCCTGTTCTGAGCATGGACGACACCGAACGACTGGCCGCCGACAACGCGCGGATCACCAAGGCGATGATGCAGTCGGTGTTCGAGCTGGCCTGCGACCTGTCCGGCATGGGCCCGTTTCCCGAGCAGGTCGCCCAGGCGCGCGCCGCCGCGCCCATCAATCTGCGCCTGGCGGACATCCAGCGCCGGATCGAACAGCTGCGCGCCGACCTGCAAAGCGTGCGCGGCCCGTACCTGATGCAGCAGCTGCAGCGCCTGGGCGTTGACCAGCACAGCAGAGGCCTGCAGCTGCATATCGGCAGCGGCCCGTATATGCTGGACGGCTGGATCAACCTGGATGTGTTCCCGGCCCAGCTGTCGACCAACGTGCTGTGGGGCCTGCCCTTCGTTGACGGCCAATGCCGCCACGTGTTTCTGTCGCATCTGCTCGAACACCTGTTTTACCCGACCGATGCCCTGGCCCTGCTGCAGGACATCCACCGCATCCTTGAACCGGGCGGCGTGGTGCGCATCGTGGTGCCGGACATCGCGCAGTACATACAGGCCTATCAGGACAACGATACGGACTTCTTCCGGCAGCGCGTCGAACATTGGGGCGCGGGCGACGGCCAAGCCACGCGTCTGGAGCATTTCCTGTCCTATGCCGGCGCCGGCCCGGATCCGGCCTGGCTGTTCGAAGCGCACAAGTTCGGCTACGATTTCGAAACCCTGCAACGCGCCCTGCAACGCGCCGGGTTCAGCAATATCGTCCGGTCGCAGTTCATGGCCAGCGCACATCCGGCGCTGCAGGTCGATGAACACAGCCAGGTGGCCAGCGCCACGCACAACGGCCGGCATTATTCGCTGTTCGTCGAAGCGGTCAGGCAATAGCCCATGTCGGCGGTCATCAATGCACTCTTGGATCAGGCCCGCCGCTATGTGCGGGACCACGATGCCCGCGCCGGCAAGGCCTTCGGGCTGGTACTGGAAAACGACGCCTTCAATGTCGAAGCGCGCACCTTCCTGGCACGATCCGCCATGCAGGCCGGCCGGCCGCAGGAGGCGTTCGAACACCTGGACATCGCCGCGCGTGTCAGCCCCGGCAATGCCGCCCTGTGGCGCAGTCTGGGATTGGCCCATATTGCGCTCGGGCAATTGCCTGAGGCGCGGGCCGCACTTGAGCGCTGCCTGGAGCTCGCGCCGAAAATGCATGCCGCACGCCTGCATCTGGGCAAGGTGATGGAGAAACTCGGCGAACACAGTGCCGCCGTGAAAACCTATCTGCGGGCACTCAGCGAAGCCCAGCGTGAGGGGCTCTGGCTGGATGACGGAACAACGCCGGCCTGGCTGGCGGACGATGTGCGGCACGCCGTCGGGATCGCCAACCTGGGCCGCCAAGAACTTTACGGCGCCCTGATGGAGCCCCTGTTGGCCCGTTTCGGCGCCGACGACCTGCGGCGCGTGGACCTGTGCGTGAGGGGCATCCTGGGTTTTGAACAGCTCAATGCGCCGGATGCGAGACAGCGGCCGACCTTCATGTATTTCCCGGGCCTGCCCGATACGCCGGTTTTCGACCGCGGCCTGTTTCCGTGGTTCGACCGGCTGGAAAGCCACGCCGCCGCCATCAAGGCCGAGGCCGGGCACGTGCTCGATGCCGCGCATGGCCTGAAACCCTTCCTGAGCCTGGGTGAAAATGACCGCGTCGGCGATTACCTGGGCGGCGCGATGCCGAACTGGGACGCCTGTTTTTTCTATCGGCACGGCGAGAAATTCGCTGAAACCCACGCCGCCTGCCCGATCACCGCCACAGTGCTGGAAAGCCTGCCGTTGGTGCTGATCGCCGATCACGCCCCGGAAATCTGCTTTTCGGTACTGGGTGCCGACACCCACATTCTGCCGCACTATGGCACCACCAACACCCGCTCGGTGGTGCATCTGCCCTTGATCGTGCCGGACGGCTGCGCCTTGAAAGTGCTTGATCGGGTGATACCCGGCAAAGCCGGCGAATGCTTTGCCTTTGACGACACCTATCTGCACGAAGCCTGGAACCGCGGCACCGGGACGCGCGTGATCCTGTTGATGGACACCTGGAACCCGCATCTGAGCGAGGTGGAAAAACTGGCCTTGGCCGAAGTGGTTTCGCAGACCGGCACGTTCAACCGGCAATAAGCGGTGCTTGCATCGTGGCTTCAGCGATATATCATGTTGTGAAGATCCGCATGGCTGTGGCCGGCGCACTTGATCACCTGTCAAAACCAAAGGATCCGCCATGCCCGACAGACATACTTTCTCTGAACAGCTGATGTCACGGCGATTTATGCAGCTGTTCGTGTGCATCATGCTGATGCTGTTTCTGCAGGCCGCATTGAAGCCCTCCCTGTTCTTGGCCGGCATCGCCGCCCTGCTGTACCTGAATTTGATGCTGGTGGCGGTTTCGGGCACCCAAGCCGGGCGCAGGGCACGCATGGCGCTATTCCTGGTCTGGTTTGCCTGCGCGCTATGCCGCGTTCTGCTGGCCAGGCAATATTCGCTGGAGCTCTATCTGGTTACGAAGACAATCACCGCCCTGCTGCTGGGCATGGGCGTGTTTCATATTCTGCGCCTGATCCTCACCCGGGAACGGGTGACCACCGACACCTTGTTCGCCAGCATGGTGGTCTACGTGCTGACCGCCCTGCTGTTCGCCAATCTCTATGCGATAGCGGACGCTGCCATCGCCAACAGCCTGACCTACCCGGACCATTTCATCAAGGTTGACGGGCATTTGGGCGAAGTCGCCTATACCTACTTCAGCTTCGTCACCATCGCCACGTTGGGCTATGGCGACGTGCTGCCGGCCGTTCCGCTGACCCAGATGATGGTCGCGGTACAGGCCGTGATCGGCCAGTTCTATGTCGCCGTTCTGGTGGCTTGGCTGGTCAGCCTGTATATCGCGCACAGAAACGACATCCATTGACCTGTGCCGGCAAGGCGCATAAATTAATACAATCCGCCCGTGTCGGCTGCACGGCTTCTACAAAAGGCTGCAACAATCATGTTGGATTCCTTACCGATTTGGGGCGTGCTGGCTGTATCGATCGTTACGATCACCCTGCTGATAGAATTAGGTTACCGTTTCGGCAATGCGGCGCACCGCGGCACCAACGGCGAAATGGAGTCGCCGGTCTCGGCCATGGCCGGCGCCGTGCTGGGCCTGACCGCCTTCGTCCTGGCATTCACCTTCGGCATCGTCCATGACCGCTATGACAGCAAGAAGGAGCTGGTCCGCGAAGAAGCCAATGTGATCTGGACCGTCTACCAGCGTTCGGACTTCCTGCCGGACGCCGAGGCACTCGCCGCCAAGGCGATGATCCGCCGTTACACGGACTTGCGCATCGCTCTTCCATTTGCCGCCCAAAAGGATCACGGATACGGCATGGCGCAGGTTGAAAAATCGATGAAAGAAGCGCACGCCATCCAGACCAAACTGTGGCAAGGTGCGGTGCTCAACGGCCGGCGCGACATGAATTCCGACATCGGCGCCATGTACATCGATGCATTGAATGAGATGACCGCCCTGCAGCAACTGCGCTTGGCCATCGGGGTGCATGCGCGGGTGCACGCATCGATCTGGCTGACGTTGGCCAGCCTGATCATCATCGGCATGCTGGCGCTCGGCTACCAGACCGGCATCGCCGGCTCCAGCCGCTCACGGGCCACTGCCATCCTGGCCGGCTCGTTCGGCATCATGCTGTCGTTGATCATCGCGCTCGACCGGCCCGGCCTGATCCTGGTCACCCAGCAGCCGCTGGTCGATGTCCGC
>DATMWF010000208.1:0-4939 GCA_035562675.1 Arenimonas sp.
ATGTCGAAATACGACCCAGTGGTCCGT
Source organism: Arenimonas sp. (assembly GCA_035562675.1). Lineage (GTDB taxonomy): Bacteria > Pseudomonadota > Gammaproteobacteria > Xanthomonadales > Xanthomonadaceae > Arenimonas. The sequence goes on from DATMWF010000208.1 coordinate 28, forward strand.
AAACACGTCATCTACAAAGAAGGCAAAATCAAATAAGCCGCTTTATTTGAGATTGAAAAAACCCGCACCTGCTGCGGGTTTTTTTTATTGACGCGCATCGGCGCCGGGCTCGATAATCGAAACAACCGGCTTGGAGCGCGCGCACCGATTCTATGTTCTCCGCACTGAAACAGGCAATCAAACCCCGGCGCTCCGCGCATGAACTGCAGGCCAACGTCTTGGCTGGACTGACCGTGGGCATCATCGCGCTGCCGCTGTCCATGGCTTTGGCCATCGCCACCGGCGTGCCGCCGCAGCACGGCCTGTACACCGCCATCCTCGCCGGCATCGTGATCGCGCTGAGCGGCGGTTCGAGCGTCAATATATCCGGACCGACCGCGGCCTTCGTGGTCATCCTGCTGCCGATCGTGCATCAGTTCGGCCTGGGCGGACTGCTGGTCAGCGGCATGCTGGCTGGTTTCATCCTGCTGGCGATGGGCCTGCTGCGGCTCGGCACGTTCATTGAGCTGATCCCCTACCCGGTCACCGTCGGCTTCACCGCCGGCATCGGCGTGGTAATCGGCTTTCTGCAGATCAAGGACTTCCTGGGCCTGGACGTCCCGCAGGACAGCGGCCATTTCATCCAGAAAGCCGGCGCCATGTTCAGCGCCCTGCCCACCCTGCGTTGGCAGGAAGCGCTGATCGCATCGGTCACCCTGGGTGTGCTGCTACTTTGGCCGAAGGCAAAATCCAGGATACCCGGCCATCTGGTCGCCCTGCTGGCCGGCGCCTGCCTGGCTTGGCTTCTCACGCGTTATCTGCCCGGTTTCTCTGTGGCGACCATCGGCTCACGCTTCCATTACCTCGTCGATGGCGTGCAGGCCGCCGGTATTCCATCGGCCTTGCCGGCGTTCGCGCTGCCATGGCAGCTGCCCGATGCGCGGGGCAACCCGATCGGCATGAGCTTCGACCTGATAAGGCAGCTGGCCGCGCCGGCGCTGACCATCGCCATCCTGGGCGCGCTGGAGTCCCTGCTGTGCGCGGTGGTGGCTGACGGCATGTCGGGCGCGAAGCATGATTCCGATGACGAATTGATCGGCCAGGGCATCGGCAACATCGTGGCGCCGTTTTTCGGCGGCATACCGGCCACCGCCGCCTTGGCGCGCACCGCCGCCAACATCCGGGCCGGCGGCAGCACGCCGCTGGCTTCGGTCGTGCATGCCCTGTTCATCGTCGTCGCGATGCTGCTGATCGCCGATCTGCTCGCCTACATCCCGATGGCGTCGATGGCAGCCCTGCTGGTCATGGTCGCCTGGAACATGAGTGACGTCAAACTGTTCATGCAGACCCTGAAAACGGCGCCGCGCGACGATGTGGCCATCCTGCTGGGCTGTTTCGGGCTGACCGTGCTGTTCGACATGACCCTGGCGGTCGGCGTCGGTCTGGGCATGGCGGCGATACTGTTCATCCGCAAAAGCATCATCCTGACCGAAAGCCGGCCGGTGCACGACCATGGCACGCTGCACCACCTGTTCGACCGGCAGACCGCCGTCTACGAAATCAACGGCCCGCTGTTCTTCGGCACCGCGCAGAAAGCCCTGCGCAACATCACCCGGGTCGATCCGGAGGTGCGGGCCGTGGTGTTGGACATGTCCGATGTATCGATGCTGGACATGAGCGCGATCGCCGCCATGCAGGCCATCGTGAAAACCCTGGACGCCGCCCGCGTGGCGTTGGTCATCAACGAACTGGCGCCCCGCATGGTCGGCAAACTGCAGGACGCCCGCCTGCACAGCACCCACAGCCCGATCCGGTTCAGCGCGTCGCTGGCCGACGCGGCGCGGATGCTGAAGGACGGCCCGTAAGTCCCCGTCCACGACATGGCTATCACATCGATGTCGGCATAGTGAAATCCCGCAGGAGGGTATATGTCCGGAAAAATCATCATTTACGGCGCTTCGGGAGGCATCGGCTCGGCGTGCGCTCGGCTGTTGGCGCGCCAAGGCACGGCACTGCATCTGGTCGCCCGGAACGCGGAAGCGCTCGAATCGCTGGCCGGTGAACTGCAGGCCGGGTACAGCGTCGGCGACGTCAACGAAGACGGCTTCATCGCGCGCGCGACGGCAGAAGCCGGGGAGCAGCTGGCCGGCCTGGTGTACGCCATCGGCAGCATCAACCTGAAAACCCTGGGCCGCCTGAGCCGCGCCGACTTCCTGCGCGACTTCGAACTGAATGCGCTGGGAGCCGCCATGGCCGTGCAGGCCGCCCTGCCGGCCTTGAAAAAATCCGGCGATGCGTCGGTTGTGCTGTTCAGTTCGATCGCCGCCTCGCAGGGTTTCAGCATGCACGCCTCCATCGGCATGGCGAAAGCGGCCGTTTCCGGCCTGACCCTGAGCCTGGCCGCCGAATTGGCGCCGGCCATCCGGGTCAATGCCATTGCGCCCTCCCTGACCCGGACGCCCTTGGCGAAAGGCCTGCTCGGCACCGACAGCGTCGCGCAGGCCATCGCCGCGCTGCACCCGATTCCGCGCCTGGGCGCCGCGCAGGACATGGCCGAATTGACCGGGTTCCTGCTGTCGGCGAATGCCTCCTGGATCACCGGGCAGATCATCGGCGTCGATGGCGGGCGCTCGACCCTGCGGGTCAAGGGCTGATGCGCATACTGGTCACCGGCGGCACCGGCTTCATAGGCAGCCACCTGTGCCCGCTGCTGCTGCGGCACGGCCATCAGCTGACGGTGTTGAGCCGCAGGCCGGACAGTGTCAGTAAACGGTTCGGTGCCGGTGTCGATGCGTGGCAATCGCTTGAGCAATGGCAGCCGGCCACCCGCTTCGACGCGGTGATCAACCTGGCCGGCGAACCGATCATCGACAGGCCATGGACCGCCGCACGTAAACAGGCTCTGCTGGCCAGCCGGATCGGCGTGACCGAACAGCTGGTCATGGCCATGCAGCGCGCCGAGCATAAACCATCGGTGCTGCTGAGCGGCTCCGCTGTCGGCATTTACGGCGATGCCGGCACCGATCCCTGCCCCGAAAGCCGCACTGCAGCGCACGATTTCGGCGCGCAGCTGTGCAGCCGCTGGGAGCAGGCGGCGCTTCGCGCCGAGGCCCTGGGCGTCCGCGTCGTTCTGCTGCGGACCGGATTGGTGCTGCACGGCAGCGGCGGGATGCTGAAGAAAATGCGGCCGCCGTTCCGGTTCGGCTTCGGCAGCCGCCTGGGCGACGGCCGGCAGATGATGAGCTGGATCCATCTGCAGGATTACCTGAATGCGGTACTGTTCCTGCTCGATGACGGACAATGCCGCGGTGCTTACAACATGACGGCGCCGAATCCGGTCAGTAATGCGGAGTTCACCCGCGCGCTGGCGAAAAGCGTCAACCGCCGCGCGGTGCTGGCCGCCCCGGAGTTCCTGCTGAAACCCCTGCTTGGCCAGCGCAGTGTCCTGCTGCTCGGCGGCCAAAGCGCGCCGCCGGCCAACCTGCTGCGGCAGGGTTTCCGTTTCCAATTCCCGCATTTATCCGACGCCTTGAATAACATAGGTTAAACTGAAGGCTGTATTTTCGGATCAGGCCACGACCATGTCGGATCAATTCAGCCAAGGCGGCATTCTGCAGGTGAAAGTGAAGCCGAACGCCCGCGAGAATTCGCTGACCCAATCAAAGGACGGCGTCTGGCTGGCCAGCATCAAGGCCCAGCCGGTCGACGGCAAGGCCAATGAAGCCCTGATTGCCCTGGTGGCCGACCACTTCAGGTTGCGCAGGATGCGGGTCAGCATTAAGTCCGGCGGCGCCAGCCGCATCAAACGGCTGATCATATCACCATGATATCGGCCGATAAAAGGCTGGGTGGCATCCGTGCGGCGGCACCGGGTGGCGCGGAGATTTTGCCCGAGTGGATTTCAGGCCGTCATAACGGGCAATGCAGCTACTGACATGGGCAAGGACGGCGATTACGTCTTAGGCACGCATGACGCCGAAATCGGCCGTCTGCACCTGCAGCATGGCATCTGGCGTGATCATGTGCACGACTGCTGGCGGCGCGCCGGCATCCGGTCCGGACAGCGCGTCATCGACATCGGCTGCGGCCCGGGCTTCGCCAGCGCCGACCTCGCCAAACTGACCGGTCCTGCCGGCCGGGTCTACGGCATCGAACGCTCGGCGCGTTTCATCGAATACGCCGATGCGCTGTGCCGCGGCAACGACCTGCACAACGTGCAGTTCCAGCAGGCCGATGTGATGCTGGAGGCGCTGGACGCCACCGGCTGCGACGCTGCCTGGTGCCGCTGGTTGGCCATCTTCGTGCCCGACCCGGGCTTGTTGGTGCGTAAAATGGCCGATGCGCTGAAACCGGGCGGCAAACTGGTTTTCCATGAGTACGTGCATTATGAAACCTACCAGTCGGTGCCTCCGAGCCGGCCGCTGGAGGAGTTCGTGCGGGAAGTGATGGTCAGCTGGCGCGAGTTCGGCGGCGAACCGAATGTGGCGCGCTACCTGCCCGGCCATCTGGCCGATGCCGGCTGCCGGGTGCTGGAAACCCGGCCGATTTCGTTCAGCGCGCAGCCCCATGACCCGGTCTGGCAATGGCCGGCCAGCTTCATCGATATCAATCTGCAGCGCCTGCTCGAGCTGGGCCGCGTCGACCAGGACTGGGTGGCTTCGGTCAAAGCGGATGTTCTGGCGCTGCAGGACAACCCCAATGCCCTGCTGATCACGCCGATGGTGCTGGAAATCATCGCCGAGAAACAATGATGCACCCTGATAAAGTTCAGCGCGGAAAAATTAAAACACTCACCGACTTACCCAATGTTGGCCCCGCCACAGCCGCTGATTTACGCCTGCTGGGCATTGTTAAAGCCGAGCAATTGGCTGGCCGTGATGCTTTTAAGTTGTACCGGCAATTGTGTGATATGACTCAAGTGCGGCATGACCCG
>DATMWF010000209.1:0-6889 GCA_035562675.1 Arenimonas sp.
AAAACGAAGGCGCTGATCGCTCAGCGCCTTGTCGTGGGTTCAAACCAGGCGGGAATCAGTCCTGCTGGATCTTCTGTTCCGCATCAGCCGTCAGCAGACGGTTGATGTTTTCGATGTCGCCGACCGTCAGGCTGCCGTCAGCCTGTTTCAGTTTCAGGGTGTTGACCAGGTAGTTGTGGCGGGACCGGGAAAATTCGCGCACGGCGTTGTAAAGCGCCTGCTGGGCCAGCAGCACGTCGATGATGGTGCGGGTGCCGACTTCCAGGCCGACTTCACCGGCCTCGACCGCCGACTGCGCGGAAACCACCGCCAAGCGGCGGGCTTCCACTTCGGCCAGGCCGGCTTCCAGATTGCGGTCGGCGTTGCGTGCCTGACGGGTCACCGAACGCTTGGCCTGTTCCAGCTGGTCGGCGGCGATGTCCCGGCGGGCCACCGCTTCACGGACCCGCGACTGGGTATTGAAACCGCTGAATATCGGTACGCTCAACACAACGTTTACTGAATTGGTTTCTGTATCACTGACCGAGTTCAGGTCGGAATCGCCACTGCGTAGGAGGTTTTGGTTGATGCCCAGGTTGGCATCAAGATAGGGCAGGTGGCCGGAATAGGCCAATTTGATGTCCTTTTCGGCCGCATCCAAGGCGCGTTGATAGGCCTGCACCGTCGGATTGCCGGCCATCGCGCCCTCGACCAGCTGGTCGAGCGGTTTGCGGGCTTCGCCTTTCGGCTGGTAGTCGTTCGGCAGGCCCTTGATGGCTTCGATTTTCTGTGCGCCGGTGATTTCGAGCAGCGCTTCGCGCGCATCGATCAGGGCGTTGCCGGCAAGGATGGTGTTGGCGCGCGAGGAGTCGTAGCGCGCCTTGGCTTCGTGTACGTCGGTGATCGGCGCCAGGCCCACTTCCAGGCGTTTCTCGGCCTGGTCGAGCTGGCGCTTGACCGCGCGTTCCTCGGCGCGTGAAGAGGCCAGGGTGTCGACTGCGGTCAGCACGTTGAAGTAGGCTTCGGCGACCCGGACCATCAAGGCGTCGTTGGCGGCGTCCAGCTCGGCGTCGGATTGGCCGGCGCGGGCCTTGCTGCCGGCCAAGCGGGCATAGTTGCCGTAGTTGTAGATGCTCTGGTTCAGCGACAGGCTGTTATTCTGCGACGTGTTGCCCCGGCTATCCTCAAAACCATTGTTCAGCGTGAAATCGCTTGTGGTGTCGTTGATGCCGATCCGGCCGTTGATCTGCGGCAGCAGGGTGGAACGCGACTGCACCACGCCCTCCTTGGAAATGAAGTTCTGCGATTCGCTGATCGAAAGCACCGGATCGCTCTGGCGGGCCTGCGTATAGGACTGCATCAAGTCGGCGCCGACGCTGGGCGCGCTGCTGAAGGCCAGTGCGGTGGCTAATGCCAGTGGGGTGGCTCTGAAGCGCATACGGAATTCCTTGGTCATTAAAGGGAAAAAAGTTCTTTCGGGCCGGCGCCGACCAGGTACGGCACATCGGTTTCGAACAGGCTTTCGGTTTCGAAGGCGTCGCCGTTGCGGGTGATGCACACGGCTTCCTGCACGGGCGAAAGGCCTTGGATGACGAACAGGCGGCCATTCGGGCGCAGCCACTGCTTGAACGCCTCGGGAACGACGGCCACCGCGCCGGTCACCGCGATGGCGTCGAACTGGCGGTTCGGTCGGTAACCGAGGGCATCGGCCTGTTCGCACTGGATGTTGCTGAACTCGAGCGCCGCGAGCCGGGTTTTGGCCGCATCGATGAAATCGGCATGGATGTCGATGCTGGTCACTGCGCGGGCCAGCGTGGCCAGGCAGGCGGTGATGAATCCGCTGCCGGTGCCGATTTCCAGCACGTCATCGTTGGCGTTGAGCTTGAGCGCCTGCAGCATGCGGCCTTCGAGCACCGGCTTGAACAGCCATTCCCCGTGTCCGATCGGCAGCGCCGCATCCGTGAACGCCAGGCTTTTGTACTGCGCCGGCACGAAATTTTCGCGCGGCACGTCGCCCATGGCGGCCAATACCTGCATATCGACCACATCCCATGGCCGGACCTGCTGTTCGATCATGGCGTGCCGGGCTTGTTCCATATTGAGCGTCATCCGTCGTTTCCTCCTGCAAGAAGCGTATTGTAAGCCTTTTGCGTGTGTTCAGTAAGTGATTATCGGCGCAAACGCCGCGTTTAAAACGTGCCAAAAGTCACCTTGGGCCAACCGGTTCCGCGCGGTAGGCGCGCATGAACAGGGCAACCACCTCCTTGACGTGTTTCGTGCGCGCCGTTTTGTTCGGCGGTTCGCACAGGCCCATCATCACCCGCATGTAGACCAGGCCCTTGAGCAGGCAGAAGAAGTGCTCGGCGGCCACGCCGGGCTCGTTGATCGCGAGCGAGCCGTTGCGGCCGGCCAGTTCCAGGAAATGACGCATTTCGGTGAGCATGCGGGCCGGGCCGGCCTTGAAGAACAGGGCGGCATGCTCGCTGTCGCTCTGCTGGATGATCATGCGGTGCAGTGTGACCGATTTTTCATCCATGATCAGCTCCAGGAAGCCGGTGCCGATGGCGCTCAATGCCTGTTCCAGGCTTAAGCCGGGTGCGAGGGTGAAGCTGCTGGCCGGCAACTGCTGTTCGCAGCAGTCGATCACCGATTGGGTGAACAGATCTTCCTTGTCGGCGAAATGGCTGTACAGGGTGAGCTTGGAGACATTGGCCTTCTCGGCGATTTCCATCATCGACACGCCGGCGAAGCCTTTGGCCGGGAACAGCTCGGCCGCCGCCTCCAGGATGTCCTGGCGTTTCTGCGGGTTTTTCGGTCGCCCGAGTTTTGAGGTCTTTTGCATTTCCATCACATTAGTGTACCAATTAGTTCAGTATAATGATACTATACCGCCCAGTACACTAAATCGGATTGTTCAGAATGAACCGCAAGCTGCCCAAACACATCGCCCTCGTCAGTTCCCTTGCCCTGATGCTGGGCGCCTGCTCAGCGGACAAAACGGAACCCGAGCCGCGTTTGGTGCTGGCTACCCAGGCGCAGGGCGCCGGTGCCCAGGCCCAGGTGTTCGCCGGTGAAGTCCGCGCCCGTGAGGAGGTCAGCCTGTCGTTCCGGGTGCCGGGCAAAGTGGCCCAACGTTATGTGGATGACGGCGCCCGGGTGAAAGCCGGACAGATCCTGGCGCGTCTTGATGACCAGGACCTGAGCCTGCAGGACCAAGCCGCCGAGGCTTCCGTCCAGGCACTCAAGGCCGATCTCGACCTGGCCAATGCCGAGCTGCGGCGCTACCGCGGCCTGGTGGAAAAGCAACTGGTGTCGAAGTCGCTGTATGACAGCAAGCAGGCGCAGGCGCAGGCTACCCAGGCACGCTACCGACAGGCGGTGGCGCAGGCCAAAGTCAACGCCAACCAGACCGGCTACACCGTGATCCGCGCGCCCGGCCCGGGCGTCATCAGCCAGCGCTTCGTCGAGGCCGGACAGGTGGTTTCCGCCGGCCAGCCGGTTTTCGCGTTCGCCAGCGACGGCGCGCGCGATGTCGCCATCACCGTGGCCGAAGTGCATCTGCCGTACCTGCGCATCGGCCAGCCGGTCGCGGTCGAACTGTGGACCAGCGAAGGCACCCGCCATGACGGAAAAATCCGCGAAATCGCCGCGTCCGCCGATGCCATGACGCGGACCTACGCCGTGCGCGTGGCGCTGGATGACGCCGCCGCGGCCACCCAGCTCGGCCAAAGCGCCCGGGTCATGATGGCGCACGACGGCGTCGCCACGCTGTCGGTGCCGTTGTCGGCGCTGACCGAGTCCGACGGCACGGCGGCCGTGTGGGTGCTGGATCCCAAGGACGGAAAAATCCACCGGCGCGAAGTGACCGTGGCCAAATACGGCGCGCAGCGCGCCGAACTCAGCGAAGGCCTGGGCCAGAACGAGTGGATCGTGCAGGCCGGCGTGCACCTGCTGCGCGAAGGCGAGGCGGTGCGTGCGGTCGACGCCGACAACCGGCCGGTACGCCTGGGCGCCAAGGCGGCTGCCCGGCCATGAGCGTGAATCTCTCCGCCTGGGCGATCAAGAACCGCACCCTGGTCCGTTACGCCATGCTGGTGCTGGCCCTGGTCGGCATCTTCAGTTACCAGAAACTGGGCCAGTCCGAAGACCCGCCGTTCACCTTCAAGGTCATGGTGGTGCGCACCTTCTGGCCCGGCGCGACCGCGGCCGAGGTCAGCCAGCAGATCACCGACCGGATCGAGAAGAAACTGCTGGAAACCGGCCAGTACGAATTCCTGCGCTCGTATTCCAAGCCGGGCGAATCGATGGTGATGTTCATGGCCAAGGACGCGCTGCTGTCCGACAACGTGCCCGAGCTCTGGTACCAGGTCCGCAAGAAAGTCGGCGACATCAAGCACACCCTGCCGCAGGGCGTGCAGGGGCCGTTCTTCAACGACGAATTCGGCGACACCTACGGCAACATCTACGCGCTCAGCGGCGAAGGCTTCGACTACGCGACCCTGAAGAACTACGCCGAGCGCCTCGAGCTGGTGCTGCACCGGGTGCCGGACGTGGCCAAGGTCGAACTGGTCGGCCTGCAGGACGAGAAGATCTGGATCGAGCTGTCGAACACCAAGCTGGCCACCCTCGGCCTGTCGATGTACCAGGTGCAGCAGGCCATCGAGGCCCAGAACGCGGTCAACTTCACCAGCTTCTTCGAGACCGAGACCGACCGCGTGCAGCTGCGGGTCACCGGCGCGTTCAAGTCCATCGACGAAATCCGCGCATTCCCGATCCGCGCCAACGGGCGCAATTTCCGCCTGGGCGAAATCGCCGAGGTATCGCGCGGTTTCTCCGATCCGGCCTCGCCGAAAATGCGCTTCATGGGCAAGGAAGGCATCGGCATCGCGGTCTCGATGCGCAAGGGCGGCGACATTATCGCGCTCGGCAAGAGCCTGGAGTCCGAATTCCAGCGCCTGCAGAAAACCCTGCCGGCCGGCATTGTGCTGGAAAAGGTCTCCGACCAGCCGGCCGCCGTCGAACATTCGGTCAGTGAATTCGTCAAGGTGCTGGCCGAAGCGGTGGTCATCGTGCTGCTGGTCAGTTTCTTCTCGCTCGGCAAACGTCCGGGGTTGGTGGTCGCGCTGTCGATCCCGCTGGTGCTGGCGATGACCTTCGCGGCCATGTATTACTTCGGCATCGGGCTGCACAAGATCTCGCTTGGCGCGCTGATCCTGGCGCTCGGTCTGCTGGTCGACGACGCCATCATCGCGGTCGAGATGATGGCGATCAAGATGGAGCAGGGCTTCGACCGGCTGTCGGCGGCTTCGTTCGCCTACACCAGCACCGCCTTCCCGATGCTGACCGGCACTTTGATCACCGCCGCCGGCTTCCTGCCGATCGCCACCGCCAACTCCTCGACCGGCGAATACACGCGCTCGATTTTCCAGGTGGTGACCATCGCCCTGCTGCTGAGCTGGATCGCCGCGGTCATCTTCATCCCGTTCCTGGGCTACCGGCTGCTGCCGGATTCGCACAAGGTGCCCGTGCCCGATCCGAAGACCGCACGCATGAAGCAGCGCCTGGCGCTGCTGCTGCCGGCGCGCATGCAGCCCTGGTTCGCCGATTCCGGCAACCACCCTACCGACCCTTACGGCTCGACCTTCTACCGCCAGCTCAAGCAATGGGTCGGCTGGTGCGTCGATCACCGGCGCACGGTGATGCTGGCGACCCTGGCCGCGTTCATCGTCTCGGTGCTGCTGTTCCGCTTCGTGCCGCAGCAGTTCTTCCCGGCCTCGACCCGGCTTGAACTGATGGTCGACGTCGAACTGGCCGAAGGCGCTTCGCTGAAGGACACCCAGCGCGTGGCCTATGCCCTGGAAGCGGAGCTGGCCAAGCGCAAGGACCTGGTCAACTACGTCGCGCACATCGGCGCCGGTTCGCCGCGCTTCTACCTGCCGCTCGACCAGAAACTGCCGCAGACCAACTTCGCCCAGTTCGTGATCCTGACCAAGGACATCGAATCGCGCGAGGACACCCGGCGTTGGCTGATCGACCTGATGCACGCCAGGTTCCCGAACGTGCAGTCGCGCGTGGCGCGCCTGGAAAACGGCCCGCCGGTCGGCTACCCCATCCAGTTCCGTGTGTCCGGCGAACACATCGACGAGGTCAAGCGCCTGGCGCGCGAGGTCGCCGGCCAAGTGCGCGCCAACCCGCACACCGCCAACGTCAACCTGGACTGGGACGAGCCCAGCAAAGTGGTGCGCCTGAACATCGATCAGGACCGCGCGCGCGCACTCGGCATCACCAGCTCGCATCTGGCCTCGTTCCTGCGCGGCTCGCTGTCGGGCACCACGGTCAGCACCTTCCGCGAAGGCAACGAACTGATCGAGATCCTGCTGCGCGGCCCGGAGCACGAACGCGTCAACCTCGACCTGCTCGACAGCCTGGCGGTGCCGGTGGAGTCCGGCAAAAGCGTGCCGCTGTCGCAGATCGCCAAGCTCGAATACGTGACCGAGGACGGCATCATCTGGCACCGTAACCGCCTGCCGAGCATCACCGTGCGCGCCGACGTGTACGACGACACCACGCCGCCGACGGTGACCGCGCAGATCCTGCCGACCCTCGAGGCCATCCGCGCCGGCCTGCCGACCGGCTACCTGCTGGAAACCGGCGGCACCGTCGAGGATTCCGACCGCGGCTCGAAATCGGTGGCGGCCGGCATCCCGCTGTTCCTGCTGGTGGTGATGACCCTGCTGATGCTGCAGCTGAAAAGCTTCCGGCGCTCGATCATGGTGCTGATGACCGCGCCGCTCGGGCTGATCGGGGTGACCGCGTTCCTGCTGATCTTCCGCGTGCCGTTCGGCTTCGTGGCGATGCTCGGCACCATCGCGCTGTCGGGCATGATCATGCGCAACTCGGTGATCCTGGT
>DATMWF010000210.1:0-2472 GCA_035562675.1 Arenimonas sp.
TTATAATACGCCGCGCCCAAGGCGTTTCAATTCCCCAACTAAAGCCGGAGCACCGCCATGGTTTTTGAAAGCATCAGCAAAACGGAACACGAGGAAGTGGTGTTCTGCCAGAACAAGGACGCCGGCCTGAAGGCCATCATCGCCATCCATAATTCCGTGCTGGGTCCGGCCTTGGGCGGCCTGCGCATGTGGCCGTACGCCACCGAACAGGACGCGCTGAACGATGTGCTGCGCCTGTCGCGCGGCATGACCTACAAGGCGGCGGTGTCCGGCCTTAACCTGGGCGGCGGCAAGGCGGTCATCATCGGCGACCCCTCCAAGGACAAATCCGAAGCGCTGTTCCGCGCCTTCGGGCGGTTCGTCAACTCCCTGAACGGCCGCTACATCACCGCCGAAGACGTCGGCATCGACGTCAACGACATGGAATACGTGTACCGCGAAACCGAATTCGTGACCGGCGTGCATCAGGTGCACGGCGGTTCCGGCGATCCGTCGCCGTTCACCGCGTACGGCACCCTGCAGGGCCTGATGGCGGCGCTGCAGGCCAAGTTCGGCAACGAGGAAGTCGGCAACTACAGCTTCGCCGTGCAGGGTGTCGGCCATGTCGGCATGGAATACGTCAAGCTGCTGCGCGAACGCGGCGCGAAAGTGTTCGTCACCGACATCAACACCGCGCTGGTGCAGCGTGCGGTCGATGATTACGGCGCCGAAGCGGTGGCCTCGGACCAGATCTACGACGTCGACGCGGACGTCTATTCGCCCTGCGCCCTGGGCGGCACCATCAACGAGAACACCCTGGACCGCCTGAAATGCCAGGTCATCTGCGGCGCCGCCAACAACCAGCTTGCCACCAATGAGATCGGCGACGAAGTGCAGCGCCGCGGCATCCTGTACGCACCGGATTACGCGGTAAACGCCGGCGGCCTGATGAACGTGTCGCTGGAAATCGACGGCTACAACCGCGAACGCGCGATGCGCATGCTGCGCACCATCCATTTCAACCTGGCGCGCATCTTCGAAATCAGCAAACGCGACAGTATCCCGACCTACATGGCCGCCGACCGCATGGCGGAAGAGCGTATCAACGCCATCGGCAAGCTGCGCCTTCCGCACCTGGGCCAACATGCGCCGCGCTTCCACGGACGCCGGGCGGGATAAACGATCACCCGCCGGCATCCGGCGGTTTTGCCCCATTTTCAGGAGTTGCCGAGCATGTCGCTGTCGAACATCAACGAAGAACTGGATACCCTGCGTGAAAGCGTGCGCCGTTTCGCCGAGACGGAAATCGCGCCGCGCGCCGCGCAGATCGACCACGATAACCTGTTCCCCGCCGACCTGTGGCGCAAGATGGGCGATCTCGGCCTGCTCGGCATCACCGTGGCCGGCGAATACGGCGGCTCGGAACTCGGCTATCTGGCGCATCTGGTGGCCATGGAGGAGATTTCCCGCGCCTCCGGCTCGGTCGGCCTGAGTTACGGCGCGCATTCCAATCTGTGCGTGCAGAACCTGTATGTCAACGGCAATGAGGCGCAGCGCCGGAAATACCTGCCGAAACTGTGCAGCGGCGAATGGGTCGGCGCGCTGGCGATGAGCGAGCCCGGGGCCGGCTCCGATGTGGTCGGTTCGATGGCCTGCCGGGCTGAACTCAAGGACGGCGTCTGGATCGCCAATGGCAGCAAGATGTGGATCACCAACGGCCCCGACGCCGATGTGCTGATCGTTTACATGCGCACCGCCGGCCGGGAAGCCGGCAGCCAATGCATGACCGCTTTCCTGGTCGAAAAAGGCATGGCCGGTTTCAGCACCGCCCAGAAGCTCGACAAGCTCGGCATGCGCGGCTCGAACACCTGTGAGCTGGTGTTCGCCGACTGCACGATTCCGGCCGAAAACGTGCTCGGCGAAGTGAACCACGGCGTGAAGGTGCTGATGAGCGGCCTGAACACCGAGCGTCTGGTGCTTTCCGGCGGTCCGATCGGCCTGATGCAGGCGGCGCTCGACATCACCCTGCCCTATGTCCGCGAACGCCGGCAGTTCGATGCCGCGATCGGCACTTTCGGCCTGATGCAGGGCAAGATCGCCGACATGTACACAGCGCTGCAGTCATCGCGCGCGTTCGCCTACGCCGTGGCACAGGCCTATGATGCCGGCCAACGCTCACGCGTGGATGCCGCCAGTTGCCTGCTGCATGCCAGCGAAGCCGCCGTGCAGGTCGCGCTCGAAGCCATCCAGTCCTTGGGCGGCAACGGCTATATCAATGAATACGACACCGGCCGCATCCTGCGCGATGCCAAGCTGTATGCCATCGGCGCCGGCACCAATGAAATCCGGCGGATGCTGATCGGCCGCGAGTTATTTGACGGTAAATACTAACTTTTAAGGAACAGCACATATGTCTTCTGTAGTGATTTTAGGCGCGAAACGCACCGCATTAGGGTCCTTATTGGGCCAGTTCACCGGCGTACCGGCCACGCA
>DATMWF010000211.1:0-10311 GCA_035562675.1 Arenimonas sp.
ATCGCCCATGACTGCGCGCTGCAGGGCAACCCGTCGCATACCGGCCTTGCCGATATTCAGCGCGAGTATTCAGCAGAACTGCAGCGCCAGCTGTGTCTGTATCATTACGCCAGCCTGGAAGATGCGAAGCTGATGCGCGCACAGGGATTTGTGGTGGCCGAGCAGCTACAGGGTTTTGAGTTACGCGAACCTATTTCAGGGCTAGGGTAAAAAATATTCCGGAGTAAATAGGTGAAAGAGCTCATAGAATCAACCGATCTATTAGTGCTTATCGATATGGATAAAATAAATTTATCAATAAAACTAGATGCGATTACTAGCCAGCATTTGATATTGAATTATTTAAAGCCAATAACGTTAAGCCTAAAAGAATAATCAATGTAATCCATCCCGTACTTGGGCGAGTAAATATTAAGCACAACCCCTGTAATACTGAGCGGAATTAGCGCTGTGCCTAGCATTCCCCCAAATATACTTGACCAATGAGCCGTATTACTACCGAATGAGAATCCTTCAATAATTCCCATTCCTATCCACACAATAATTGTGGCTGCGAAGATCATGCAAAAAAAATGAAGATATTTATCAAAGGTCTTAGATGGCACTGCTTTCGTTTCCATTTTTGTTTCCATGCAAAATCCTTTATATTTATGATTTGTTGAACATCAGGCCAACGTCACCCGAGCTTAAGTAGCGGAGCTTTTTAGAATCCACGTTCAGTCTATCGCAACATCGACTAGATGTTTCGCATTGTAGGGGTCATTTTTTCAAATGGACCTAGCGTTTGAGATGAGAGGTATGACAAGGCTTGCCGAGGCGTGTTCTCTCTATTGAAGGGTTATGTGCCGCTTTCATGCCTCGAGATTTGCCTGAACTTCGTGGATTAGAGCCATGACTTCCCTGCAGATTGGCAAGATTGCGACTCCCTGCTCACGCATGTTGCCAAGGTGAAAATCTTCAGGAAGGGAAGGCCCAGCTTCCATGATGGATAGCGGGAAGTGGTGCGTGTTTTGACGGCGAATCTCATAGAGCTGCTTGGTAAGCAGGCTCTTTCCTTCGGTGGTGACATAGTTTGGATTGCTGGCCCGCTGGGTCACTTTGACGTGATCTCGAATTATTGAGAGTGATTCTGCATCTGGAAGCGGCTCGCTCGTATTAGAATCTACAAATCTGAAGTATGCGCGAAGTGCAGTCATCTCGAAGTAGCTGTAGGAAGCATTCAGAAATGCACTGATCAGCCAACGAAACTTTGCTCTTTGAGTTTCATTGCTGGCCAGAGTCAAGAAGAACTCGCATTCATCAATCTTATTCTCCACATCTTCAACGGACTGGATATCGAAGCGAGAGAGGAAATCTTCTAACTCGGATGTAGGCTTGGTCATTGCGGCGCCTAACTACATGGATACCTCGCATTCGAGGCGATGTTTTCATTCTCAGTATTTACTGATATATGGTCAAGGTATTTATAGTTTCAGGCAACAAAAAATCCGCCGAAGCGGATTGATGTTTGGGTGGCAGCCCCTGCCGGTTGACCTCGTCGCCCGAATCAATCAATACCGTTGCTGCCTTCCGGCCCTGGCGGAGTTTTCGATCTATCGTCGCGAGGGCCGACAGGGGCCACCATTGAAACGGGCCTTGGGCCTTGAATTAGTGGCGGAGAGAGAGGGATTCGAACCCTCGAAACGGGGTTTAGCCGTTTACACACTTTCCAGGCGTGCTCCTTCGACCGCTCGGACACCTCTCCGCAGATGTAAATCGCCTGGTGTGAACGCGGAATTATACCCGAACAACGCACGTTCCACAAGTTTCAGGCAGGTGTTCAGGCAAGCCGCAATATGGCAAAATGGCATACTGATTTCGGGAATGTCCATGTCTTATCTGGTTTTAGCACGAAAATGGCGCCCCAGGCGTTTCGCCGAACTGGTCGGCCAGCAACATGTCGTCCGCGCCCTGACCCACGCGCTGGAAACCGGCCGCGTGCACCACGCCTTCCTGTTCACCGGCACGCGCGGCGTCGGCAAAACCACCATTGCGCGCATTTTCGCCAAAAGCCTGAACTGCGAGACCGGCACCACGTCCGATCCCTGCGGCGTGTGCGGCACCTGCCTTGAAATCGACAACGGACGCTATCCGGACCTGATCGAGATCGACGCCGCCAGCCATACGGGCGTCGACAACATCCGGGATCTGATCGAAAACGCGCAGTACATGCCGTCGCGCGGCCGGGTCAAAGTCTATCTCATCGACGAAGTGCACATGCTGTCGAAGCCGGCCTTCAATGCCCTGCTGAAAACCCTGGAAGAGCCGCCGGATCACGTCAAGTTCCTGTTGGCGACCACCGACCCCGAAAAACTTCCGGTCACCGTGCTGTCACGCTGCCTGCAGTTCAACCTGCGGCGCCTTGACCAGGAGCAGATCGGCGGCCAGATCCGCCATATCCTGTCAGCGGAAGGCATGGCGTTCGATGAGGAATCCGTGCTGCAATTGGCGGTTTCCGCCGACGGCAGCCTGCGCGACGGACTGTCCCTGCTGGACCAGGCCATCGCCTATACCGGCGGTACCCTGCAGGCCGATCTGGTGCGCGCCATGCTGGGCACCGTCGACCGCAGCCAGATCGAGAAGCTGCTGACGGCGCTTTGCGCCCGGGACGGCGACGCCCTGATGACGGCCATCGAGCATCTGGCGGCGTTTTCGCCGGATTTCGGACAGGTTCTCGACCGCTTGGCGGAAAGCCTGCATGAAATCCAGCTGGCGCAACTTGTGCCCGGCTACCAGCCTGAATCCCGGCGGGTTTCGGTCAGCGCGTTCGCGCAGTCCATCGATGCCCAGGTCATCCAGCTCTGGTATCAGATGGCGGTGATGGCCAAGAAAGACCTCTACCTGGCGCCTAGCGCCCGCATGGGCTTTGAAATGGGCCTGCTGCGCATGCTGGCGTTCCTGCCGGCCGATGCGTCGCTTCCTGCGGATGCCGCCAAACCGGTCGCATTGACCAAGCCGGCTACCTCATCGCCGCCACGCCCCGCCGCGCCCGCCGCAGAAGCAGGGCAGGCCGTCAAGCCATCGGCACCGGGCGTTGCCGCCCCGACGATCGCCACGCCAGCCGCCGTCACATCCCAGGCGCAATCCGCGGCGGCGGTGCCCGAGCGTGCCGTTCACACGGTACCCCCCCAGCTGGCCAGCAAAGACGATTGGCTGCACTTGTTGAAGGCCTTGAGCCTGCGGGGGCCCGAGCGTGAGATCGGCCTGCATGCCGCCTTCGTCAGTTTCGAGGATTCCGTGCTCAAGCTCGCGTATCCGGAGAATCTTTACGATACCTTGAACGACATCATGCTCGGCCGTGTGCAGGCGGCGATCAGCCAGGCCATGCAGCAGCCGGTGCAGATCCGGATCGACAGGCAGAAGGATCCGCCGGCCGAGACCCTGTTCGCGCATGAAACGCAGACACGCCTCGGAAAAATGCAGGATGCCGAAGCCGAATTCCAGAACCATCCGGTGGTGACCGCCCTGTTGCAGGAAGGCGGGCAGATCGTGCCGGATTCCATCAAACCCCTAGAATTGAAGTGAGAAGACCATGAGAGGCAATATCGCGCAGATGATGCAGAAAGCCCAGCGCATGCAGGAAAACATGCAGAAAGTGCAGGAAGAGCTGGCGCAGATGGAAGTCACCGGCCAGTCCGGCGGCGGCGTGGTGAAAGTCACCATCACCGGCAAGATGGAAGCCCGCAAGGTGCAGTTGGATCCCGCCGCCCTGGTGGATGCCGAAATGCTTGAAGACCTGATCGTGGCGGCGTTCAACGACGCTGTGGCCAAGGCCAATGACGAAAGCAACAAGCGCATGGCCGCGGTCACCGCCGGCATGCCCTTGCCGCCGGGAATGAAGCTGCCGTTTTGAGCCAGACCGATCTGCTGACGCAGCTGATCGACGCCCTGCGCTGCCTGCCCGGGGTCGGTCAGAAGAGCGCGCAGCGCATGGCGTATCACGTGCTTGAACGCAACCGCGAAGGCGGCCAGCGGCTCGGCAACGTCCTTCTGGAAGCGGTGCAGCGCATCAGCCACTGCAGCCTGTGCCGGGATTTCACCGAGCAGGATATGTGCGCCATCTGCGCCAGCGGCGTGCGAGATGACGGCCTGCTGTGCATCGTGGAAACGCCCGCCGACCGCCTGGTGATCGAGCAGGCGACCGGCTACCGGGGCCTGTATTTCATCCTGCAGGGACGGCTGTCGCCCTTGGACGGCATCGGTCCGCGCGAGCTGGGCCTGGACAAGCTGGCCACGCGGCTGGCGCAGGGTGAAATCCGCGAATTGATCATCGCCACCAACCCGACGGTGGAAGGCGAAGCCACTTCGCATTACCTGGCGCAGCTGGCCAGGCAGTTCGACGTGAAGCCCTCGCGGCTGGCGCATGGCGTGCCGATCGGCGGGGAACTGGAGTACGTGGACCGCGGTACCCTGGCGCACGCCTTCGGGTCGCGCACCGACATGGCCTGAGGAGCAGCATGAGCGAGAGCATCTTCGATAAAATCATCCGCCGCGAAATACCGGCCGACATCGTGTTCGAGAACGACGACATCATCGCGTTCCGCGACATCTCGCCGCAGGCGCCGGTGCATGTGCTGTTCGTGCCGAAGCGCGGTTTTGCGACCCTGAATGACGTGCCGGATTCGGAAGCCCTGCTGCTGGGCAATCTGCTGCTGGCGGCGCAGTCTTACGCCAAGACCATCGGCATCGCCGACGACGGCTACCGCGTGGTGATGAACTGCAACCGCAATGGCGGCCAGACCGTGTTCCACATCCACATGCACCTGCTGGGCGGCGCGCCGCTCACCGGCGGGTTTGCTTAAGCGCAGGGATTTTGGAATTCAGTCCGCATAACCCCAGGGCGTCGGCGGCAGGGCGACCGGTTTGCTCAGATCGAAATCAACGCGGAATTCGCGGCCTTCGCGCACCAGACGGTAACTGAATTTCTCCGGGTAAACGAACACCTGCCAGGTGTTGCCGTTGGATTGCGGGTTGCCGGCGGCGGTGAACAGTTCTTTCGAATACTGGTCGGCCGGGAACGATTGCGCGCTGGCCCAACCGGCATCCAGGGTATGCCCGCCGTACATGGTCGACGTGTCGCTGCTGCCGTCTTCGTGGCGGTGGTCGTGTTTCAGCGACAGCCCGGAACCGGTCTTGGTGATGATCCAGGTGCGCGAGTGGTCATCGCCGACATGGAACGGGATCTGCAGCTGGCTATCGGTGCATCTGCGCACATGCATCACCAGCCGGCCCTCGAAGCCGGGCGAGGCCGGGTTGTCGACGGCCACTTTGCCTTCATAGGCTTTGCCGCAGTGCCGGCGCAGGCTGGCGAAGAAGGCGTCGTGGCTGGGGATGGATACCAGCGGCGCGGCGGATACGGTTTTTGCATGGGCGGCGGCCGGCAGGCCCAGGGCCAGCAGGGTGGTAATCGCGATCATTCGCATGGTCAGTCACTCGTCAGGGTAGGCCTTCACTATACGTAAGGCGCGGGCCGTGTGTAAACCGGCCCGTGCGCCGCGCTCAGCTTGTCCGGTTCGAGCGGACGCGCTTCGACAGTGCCGTCAAATCGTCGATCAGTGCCTGTGATTGTGCCGCGTCGTATTGTGCATTGCCATAACGCCATTGCGTGTAGCGCGCACCTACGTCGGTCAGCGCGGCGGACCACGGCGCTTTGCCTTCGATGCGCCGGGTGAAATCCAACGCGGTTTCATGCACACGCTTTCCGAAGCCGCGCTTTTCCAGCCGGAGAAGCAGTTTCTGCCACGCGGCTTCAATCGGGTCAAGTTTTGGCCTGGCTGCGCGGTTCAGGAACAGGAACAGTGCATAGGATAGCGCGGCGGATACCGCCATCAGCAGGATCAGCAGCTGCCAGCGCTGGATCTGCTGCATGCCAAACCCTTTGAACAGGCTTTCCTGGCGGGCGGCGTTGAAGCCGACCACCCAGTCGTTCCAGCGCGACTTGATGAAGTCGCCGTAGTCGAAGAAGGGCGAGAACAGGCTCTGCTCGCCGAAATAACTTTCCGTGCCGGCTGCGGTTTCAAAGGTGTCCAGGATGTTTTCGGGTGCCACCGCGGCGGTCGGGTCGACGCGCACCCAGCCTTCGTTTTCCAGCCAGACTTCATTCCAGGCATGCGCGTCTTTTTGGTACAGCACCCAATAGTCGCCGTAGGGGTTTTGATAGCCACCGGCGTAACCGGTGACCACCCGGCTGGGGATGCCGGCGGCACGCATCAGCAGGGCGAAGGATGAACTGAAATGCTGGCAGAAGCCTTTCCTGTCGGTGAACAGGAAGTCGTCCGCGGAATTGATGCCGGGCAGCTCCGTAGCTAGCGTGTAGGAGAAATCGGCACGGACCCATTCCAGCACCCGGTTGATGTAGGCACGGTCATTCGGCGCCTGGGCCCGCCACTGCGCCGCCAGTGTCTGCGTGCGCTTGTTGAAGCCTGTCGGGAACGCCAATGCGCGCTGCCGCGTGGCCGCATCAAGCGCGCCACCGGGCACCGGCCGCAGGCTGGAGGTGGCCGCATATTGGGTGACCTTCTGTATCGGCTTGTCGCTGTAAACCGTGATTTCCTCCGACAAGTAGTAATTGGCCGGTGCGGTTTGCGGCCAATCCAGGGATGGCAGGTATTTTCGTTCCGTAGGTTCCAGGCTGACCTCGTAGGAGATGCCGGCTTGATCGGTGATGGCGCCGGGGGTCCGATCACGCGGCGCACTGTCCTCGGGCCGCCGTGTCCATTGCACGCCATCGAAGTCCCACAAAACCGGTCCGCGCCAGTAGCGTTGCGCGGGTTCCGGCGACCGGCCGGTGAAGCGCACCCGAAAGGCGATCCGGTCATCGGTCAAGGTGTCCAGCCATTGCCCGGGTTTCATCGAATCGCCCAAACCGCTGCCTTGGCTCGACAGGCCCGGCAAACCCCATAGCGGCGTACTGATGCGCGGAAAAAGCCAGAACAGCGCGGCCGCCACCGGCAATGCCAGCAAAACCTGGAGCGCCGTCTGTTTCGTGCGCTGTGCCAGGTTTTTTTCACGCCACTTCAGTTCACCGGTGCTGACCGCCTGCACCAACACCAGCCAGAACAGCGTGCTGAGCAAGGACAGCCCCAGGCTCAAGGGTGTCTGGCTGGAGAGCAGGGCGGCAAACGGCAGGAACAGCGAAAAGCCGAGTACCGCGCGAAGGTCGCGCAGGGATTTGGTTTCAAGGCATTTCAGGCCCATCATCAACGCCAGCATGCAGGCCGCCACATCGCGTCCGAACCGGCCCCGGTACTCCAGCACCAACAGGGCCAGCACGGCCAGCAGCAGGATGACGATCAGAAAACGGTTAGGTGCCGTCTTCAGCAGGAAACTGATCAACAGGATGCCGGTCAGGCACGCGATCATCAATGCCGGAAGCTGCAGCAGCAAAGGCGCGCAGGCCAGAAGGGCGCAGGCCGCGGCGGCCTTGCGGATGTCGTGGAGGCGGTTATCGTTCATGCGGCAGCAGAGCCAGCGCTTCGAGGCATTGGCGTTTATGTTCGGGGCCGGTGGCGGCCGGCAGCGATCTGCCGGGCAGTTTCAACGCGAAGCGCAGCTGTTTCTGGTCGGCCTGCAGCACCCACAGGCAAAGCTGCTCGATACGCTGCTCGTAACCCAGATGATGCAGTCCCTGCCAGTCCAGCAGCAGGTCGTCCATGCTGGCACTTTCGTACTCCCGGACCTGCAGGGTTTCGGTGCGCGCGCTGGTCTTCCAGGCGATCTGCCGCCTGCTGTCGCCCGAGCGGAACTGGCGCAGGTGATGGGGCTGATCGGTCATCTGACGGATCTGGCGGCCGGCTCCGCCGCTTTCGGTCCTGAACTGCGTGTTCAGCGGCTGGCCGCGGGGGGTCGGATACACCAGTAGGTCTTCCTGGATGTTGAGATATGTCCAGGCCTTGGCCAGGCCAAGCGGCTGAAGGGTGAACAGCCCGATGCGCTCTATGCGCTGGATGCCGCGACGGTGCGTGGCGATGTCGAGCACCGCTTGACCGCTTCCGCCGGTCACCTGAATGCCGGCGGTCGCCGCTTCGTGGCGCAGGCTGATGTGCATAAGGCGGGAACTGCCGGCCTTGGCATGGTCGACCCTGGCCGACAGCTGGCAGCACTGGCCGGCGAACACCGGCGCGATGGGCTGAGTCTGGATGCGCAGGCCAAGCAGGGACAGGTGGGCGGTGATCAGGCTGTTGTTGCACAGGCTGATGATGATGAAGCCCAGCAGCAGCGCGGCGTTGTTGTTGTAATTCAATGCGCCCAGGTTCAACACCGCCAGGGACAGGCCGACGAACAGTCCGAAGCGGGTCGGCAGCACGTAGATGCGCCGGTTCGCCACTTCATAGGGCTGCACGTCGCGCGGTCCGGCCCGGAACCATTTCAGCTGCATGATCCGGTTCCGCCATGCCTGCGGCAAAAAGCCCTGCCGTGCCATGTCAGTCGACGGCAACGGACTTGAGCAGCGCGGCCGCCAGCTCCCGGTTCTGGCCTTCGATATCGACATGGATCCGGTGCGCGCTGGCTTCGACGAACACCGCCTGCACATCATTGGCATTGACGAAATCACGGCCCGCGATGAAGGCGTGCGCCTTGCCGGCGGCAAGCAGGGAAATGCCGGCGCGGGGCGACAGGCCGACGCGGATGCCCGGGAACCGGCGCGATTCGGCGACGAGCCGCTGCACATAGTCGATCAGCGGATCGGAGCAGTGCAGGCCTTGGATTCGGCTGCGGATTTCAAGCAGGCGGCCGGCGTCGAAGCATGCCGCAACGGCGCCGCTGTTTATCCGTGCGCTGTTCTTCAGCAGGGCGCGTTCCTGTTCGTCCGAAACATAGCCCATGCTGATCCGCAGCGTGAAGCGGTCCAGCTGGGAGTCGGGCAACGGAAAGGTGCCGGAAAGGTCGGTCGGGTTCTGCGTGGCGATGACGAAAAAAGGGTCGGGCAGCGCGAACGTCTCCCCGTCCACGCTGACCTGATGTTCGGCCATGGCTTCCAGCAGCGCGCTCTGGGTCCTGGGCGGTGCCCGGTTGATCTCGTCGGCCAGCAGGATGGAGGTGAACACCGCGCCCCGGTGGAATTCGAAATTGCGTTTTTCAGGATTGAATATCGACACGCCGATGATGTCGGAGGGCAGCAGGTCGGTGGTGAACTGGACGCGTTTGAATGTCAGCCCCAGGGCCTTGGCCAAGGTCCTGGCCAACGTGGTTTTGCCCAGCCCCGGTAAATCCTCGATCAGCAGGTGGCCGCCGGCCAGAAAGGCGATAAAGGCGAATTTGACCGCATACGGGTTGCCCAGGACCTGCTGGTTGCAGGCATCCATCGCCATCTGCAGTTCAGCGCGAATTTGGGTTGAATCCGGGGCGGGCGTGGCTTGCATGGCATTTCCTGTCTAAATGATTCATTCTAATGCGTGCCTGTGTACAGCAGGTCATTATTTGTTTAATTTAATAATAGTCAATAATATCAAAAAGATACCACAATACGGATTGGTGGATTGCCGATATTTGCGCCGTCACAACGCGGTCGCTGATGTGCCGGCAGCCCCGCCAATTGGCTCGTGTTTAATCATTTGACTTAGGTGGATGAATCCATTAGAATTTACCGCTTATGTCTGTCACCTTGCCACCGCAAATGGATATTTGGCGCATGGTGGCGAACCAGCGTCGATTCGAAGGAAGCGTGCCTTTAGCGCAAATGCCGCGCTTGGCCGAGCTTCTCGCCGATTCCGACGGTGAATGCCGGTATGTAGTCGAGTTTTACCGCGATCCGCTGAAAATTGATGTCATGCACATGCAGTTGTCAGCGTCTTTGCCTTTGGTATGCCAGCGCAGTTTGGAGCGCTTCATGCACGAGGTCGAGATCGACCAGCGGCTCGGCTTGATCGGCGAAGAGTCGCAGGAAGCCTCCTTGCCTGAGGGCATGGAAGCGGTGATGGTCGACCGGAGCGGCGAGGTTTCGCCCCTGCAGTTGATCGAAGATGAGCTTCTGCTTGCGGTGCCTTTGGTGCCGATAAGCCCAAATGCTTCTGAACTGGATCCGGAATGGACCCATGAAGAGGCGGTTGAGGAAGATAAACCCAATCCTTTCGCGGCTTTGCAGACGCTGAAGGAACACAAGTAACATAGCATTTCGTTTGGAGTCGCAATCATGGCCGTTCAAAAATCCCGTCGTACCCCTTCAACCCGTGGCATGCGCCGTTCGCACGACGCGTTGTCCGCCAAGCAGTTGTCAACCGATCCGACAACGGGTGAAACCCACATCCGTCACCACGTGACCAAAGACGGTTT
>DATMWF010000212.1:0-10324 GCA_035562675.1 Arenimonas sp.
CTGGCCGCCAAAAACGGCATCCTGATCGTGGAATTCGCCAACCAGCGCCGCGACGCCGGATTGAGCGTCCAGCAGGCCATCATCGAAGCCTCATCGACGCGTCTGCGTCCGATCCTGATGACATCGATCGCCACCGCCGCCGGCGCCTTGCCGCTGATGCTGGGCAGCGGGCCGGGTTCCGGTTCGCGTCAGGCCATCGGCGTGGTGGTGGTGTTCGGCGTTCTGGCCGCGACCGCACTGACGCTGTTCATCGTGCCGGTGATGTACCGCTGGCTTGCGCCGTACACGCAATCTCCCGAGCAGCGTGGCAGGGAGCTTGAGGCTGACAGCGCCCGTGTGCCGGATGCCGAGGGTACTCTGCATTGAAGATTTTAAACGCCGGCTGGACTATTTCTTCGGCCGGTAAATTGAGAAAACCGCAGTTGCAATTCCACATAGGAAAAGTGATATTCCATAGAAGCGCGCAATGTCCGGGGTGACATGTTCCACAAAAGTCGGTAAATACTTTACCCGGACATGGGTAACATACAGTTCAGCAGGGTAAAGGATTCCGTAAAGGCCGCCAGACATCAAAATTGTCGCAAGGAATAACCCAAGCCCGCTGTATGACTTGGAACGAAACTCGTCCCGTTTTCTTTCATAATCGATTTTCGCTGCAAGTAATGCTTGGTCCCTGATGGTGTTCGATTTCCTTTCCTCAGGCGTTTCCGGCATATCGCTGTCTGTGGATAGAAAAACAGCGCTGTTGTTCTCGATGCCATCATCCAGAAGGTCTTCGGCAGTCGTTCTGCGCCTAATCCATGCTATGCGTTCTTTTTCCATCTGCCTTAACTTACAGGCAGTTGCGCTTCATGACGAATCAGGATCCAAGCACTGACCTTACTTCCGCTCATAGGAGGCGGCCCGTGCCAGGTTTTTGCAGGATTGCGCGCTAAGCCACGGATATTTCTTCGCCAGTCCGGTTTCGATATGCTGCACGCATTCGGCCAGCTCCGTGGATCGCCAGTATTTGTCGTTGAACGCTTCGGTCCAGATCGCCTGCGTGAAATTCCGCTCGAACGGGCCCAGTCCGGGGTAGGCCAGGACGTTCTCCAGGAATTTCCACGGATAGGTCCAGTCGGTCTGCGATTGGATGGCTTCGTTGATCTTGTCGGTATCGGTCATGCGTGTACGTTAGCAGTTTCCCGGGCTGAGTGGCGGAATTCCAGCACCGCATCCAGGGCATTCTGCACCGCTTCGCTCAGATCGTCGGCGTCCTCGATGCCGACCGAGAGCCGCAGCAGGCCGTCACTGATGCCGGCGGTAAGCCGCGCCTGCGGATCCATGGAGGCATGGGTCATGCTGGCCGGATGCGCAATCAGGCTTTCCACCCCGCCTAGGGATTCCGCCAATGAAAAATAGCGCAGATTGGCCAGGAACGCCTTCACTTCTTCGGTGTCCTGCAGCTCGAAGCTGATCATCGCTCCGAAGCCGCTCTGCTGCTTCACGGCGATGGCGTGGCCGGGATGGTCCTTCAGGCCCGGGTAGTGCACTTTCAGCACCGCGGCATGCGCGCCCAGCACCCGCACGATGGCTTTGGTGTTGGCCAGATGCAGGTTGAGCCGCGCCTTCAGGGTGCGCAGTCCGCGCAGGGTCAGGTAGGCGTCGAACGGCGAAGCGGTCAGCCCCAGGCAGTTGGCCCAGTATTTCAGGCGGTCGAACAGGGCCTGTGTTTTCGCGATCACCGCGCCGCCGACCACATCGCTGTGGCCGTTGATGTACTTGGTGGTGGAGTGGATGACGATGTCGGCGCCCAGGTTCAGCGGCTGCTGCAGGGCGGGTGACAGGAAGGTGTTGTCGACCACCACGACGCTGCCGACGCGGTGCGCGGCGTCGGCGATCGCGGCGATGTCGGTGATGCGCAGCAGCGGGTTGCTCGGGGTTTCGATCCAGACCAGCTTCGGTCTGCGGCTCAGGATTTTTTCGATGAACGCCTCCTCGACCTGGTTGTGGAACTCGGCGTTGACGATCTGCCGCAGCTTCAGCTGGCTGAGCAGACGGTAGGTGCCGCCGTAGCAGTCGTGCGGCGCGAACACCAGGTCCTGCGGTTCGAGCAGCTGCAGCACCAGCGTCACCGCCGCCATGCCGGTCGCCGTGACCACCGCGCCATGGCCCTGTTCCAGTTCCGTCAGGGCTTCGCCCAGCAGGTCCCGGGTGGGGTTGCCGGAGCGGGTGTAATCGTATTTGCCGGGCTTGCCGAATTCCTCGAAGGCGAAGTTCGAGCTCAGGTAAATCGGCGGAATCACCGCATTGTGCTGGGTGTCGGATTCGATGCCGGAACGCACGATCTTGGTGGCTTGCTGTGGACTGCTCATGTAGGTTCTCCTTAGGCCGCTAAAGCGGAAATGCCGGCGCGGCGCGAAAGCGATTCGGCGGCGGCGATGATGTCGGTGTACACGCCGGCGCCGGTGACGCCGATGCCGGCGCCCGGGCCGGTGATGGTCAGCGGCGTGTCGTGGTAAATGTCGGAGTGGTAGATGACCGCGTTTTCGGTGCCGCGCAGCCGGTAGAACGGCGACAGCGCATCCACTTCCTGCAGCGCCACCGAAACCCGGCCGTCGGCATAGCCGGCGACATAGCACAGGCGCCGGCCGGCCTGCTTTGCGGCGGTCACACGGTCCTGCCAGACGGCATCGACATCATCCGGCAGCGCGCCGCCGCCGTCGCCGGACTGCAGCGCCGTCAGTTCGATCTGCGCGCGCTCGACATCCACGCCGCAGGTGCGCAGCAGGATGAGGATCTTGCGCGCCACGTCTTCGCCGGAAAGATCCTGCAGGGGATCCGGTTCGGCGTAGCCGTGGCGGACGGCTTCCGCGACCGCCTGGGTGAAAGGGACATCCTGCTGGATGCGGTCCAAGATATAGGCGATGGTGCCGGACAGGACGGCCTGCAGGCGTTGCGGCCGGTCGCCGGCGCGGCGCAGGTCCAGCAGGGGTTTGATGATCGGCAAGGCGGCCGCTACCGTGGTTTCGTAAAGGTAAGGCGTCGACTGCCGGTTGGCGAGCCGTTTCAAGGTCTCGAAGCGCTCGAAGCCGGCCGAGTTGGCCAGTTTGTTCGGCGTGACGATGGCGATGCCCTGGGCCAGGAAGCGCTCGTACAGCGCGGCGATGTCGGCGCTCGCCGAGGCGTCCACCACCACCAGTTTGTCGTAGCACTGGCCGCTGAGTTCGGTGAGCAGCTGCTCGGCGGAGTGGTTCTGGCTCGGCTGGGCCGCCAAGCGTTGCAGCAGGTCGTCGGCGTTGTGTTCGCGGCGTTTGCACCACAGGATGCGGCTCGAGTTACAGACCGCCACGATGCGCAGCCGGGTGCCGTTTTCGGAATGCAGGTGCTTCGCTTCCGAGAGCAGGAGTTCCAGCGTGCGGCGGCCCACTTTCCCGCTGGCGCCGATGATGGCGACCGCGGTTTCCTGATGCAGCGGGTGCAGGGCGCTGTGCGCCAGGCGCGTGAAACGTTCCAGATCGGCGCGCGCCACTGCGAACGACAGGCTCTTATGGGCTTTGAAATGCCGGTGCTGCAGGATATCGATGCCGGCTTTATGCGCCAGGCGCAGCAACGTGTTCTGGCAGGCCTTGGCGTCCAGGTGGTCGGCCAGGAACGCTGAAACCACGCTGGCCTGCGGGGCATTGCCCTGCCATTGCCGGAGGTGCCGCGGCAGGGCCGGTGTCTTGCTGAGCTGCGGATTTTCAACCGGTGACCAGGCGGCGATGAAGCTTTGCGCGCGACGGGCGATGCCATCATCGATCGGCGTGCCGCCGTGACGGTTGATGTCGCTCAGCCGCAGGGTGATCGCGCTGCCGAGCAGGGGCTCGACGGTGCGCGGATGCAGCACGCCGGAACCGGATTGGGCCAGCAGGACGGCGTCGTGCAGCGACAGGCGGGTGATGGTGTTTGCGCCCGGCACGTAATCCGGATCGGCGCTGAGGATGCCGGCGGTGTCGCCGAACAGTTCCACGCTTTCGCTGCCGGTGAATTTCGCCACGATGGCGGCGCTGTAATCGGAGGCGTTGCGTCCGAGCAGGGTGGTCCGGCCCAGGCGGTCGCTGGCGCAGAAGCCGGTGATCACGGTGATTTTCCAACGGGGATAATCCCTGCCCAACGCCGAGAAGCGGGCTTGCGTGGCGACCGGGTCGAGTTTCGCATCAAGCGCCGGACCACGGGTCTTGATCAGGCTTTCCGAACACAGCCAATTGCAGTTTTTGTTCGAACGCTGCAAGGCCTTGGCAAGCAGTGCCGCGGAAAGCTTTTCGCCGAGGGACAGCACGGCGGCCAGATCGAAGTCATCGGGCAGGCGTTTGACCAGACACTGCCGCGCCTGTTCGACGTACACGGCGGTTTCCTGCCGCCATTGTCCGGCTTTGGCCGCGCCCAGCAGCTGGACGGCGATGCGCCGGTGGCTCTCGAGCAGTTCATCCAACAGGGCAAGTGCGGACGCAGGGCAGGCGCGTGCGCATTCATGGATGCGCAATAGCTGTTCGGTGCAGCCTTTCAGGGCAGATACCACGACATGGCATGCGCTGTCCGGCGCGTTGTCAAGGATGATCCGGCAGGCTTTTTCGATGGTTTCGGCATCGGCCAAGGCGCTGCCGCCGAATTTAAGGGTGATTGTCTTCATGCGGTTCTCGATATCGGGGCTTCAGGAAGCCGTTTAAAAGGTCGGCCATGGCGTCGGTCTCGATCAGGAAACCGTCATGGCCGTAACGGGTGCTGATCAGCTGATGCGCCGCATTCGGTATATGTTTTGCCAGCAGGGCCTGCTCGGCATAGGTGTAGAGTTGGTCATGTTCAAGGCTGATCACCAAAGTGGGCTGTTGGATGGATTGCAGGGCCGCTTCAAGTCCGCCGCGTCCGCGTCCGAGGTCGTGACTGTTCATGCATTCGCTGAGTCGGATGTAACTATTGGCGTCGAAACGCGCGGTGAACTTCCGGCCCTGGTGCTGCAGGTAGTCCTGGACCGCGAACGGCTGGCCGGTGCCGGGTTCCCGGCTGAAACGTTCGCGGAATTCGCGCTCGCTGCGGTAGGTGATGAACGCCATCTGCCGTGCCAGGGCCAGGCCCTGTGCCGGCGGCCGGTCGGAGGCATAGAAGCCGTTCCGGTAGTTCGGGTCCAGACGGATGGCGGCGCGCTGGCAGCTGCTGTTGGCGATGGCCTGCGCGGCGTGCTGCGCGGTGGTCGCGATCAATACCAGGGATTCCACCAAGCCGGGTTCGAGCAACGCCCATTCCAGGGCGATCATGCCGCCCAGTGACGGTCCGATCAGCGCACGCAGCCGGGTGATGCCGAGATGCTTGATCAACGCCGCCTGCGCCCGGACCTGGTCGCGGATGG
This sequence comes from Arenimonas sp., assembly GCA_035562675.1. Lineage (GTDB taxonomy): Bacteria > Pseudomonadota > Gammaproteobacteria > Xanthomonadales > Xanthomonadaceae > Arenimonas. The sequence goes on from DATMWF010000212.1 coordinate 5,366, forward strand.
AAATGGCCGGGAAATCGATTTTCCACAGCGCACCGGTCTGCGGATTCCGGCTTTCCGGGCCGCTGCTGCCGTAGCAACTGCCGAGCAGGTTGATGCAGATGACGAAATCGTGCTCGGGATCCAGGGGTTTGCCTTCGCCCAACAGCTCCGGCCACCAGGCTTCGATGTTTGCCGAGCCGGACAGTGCATGGATCACCAGGATCGCGTTATCGCCTGCGGCATTCAGGCGGCCCCAGGTCTGGTAGGCCAACTGGTAGGGTAAGTGGATGTCTTGATGTTCCAGTTGCAGCGGGCTTGGACTGGTCCACAGCCGGGCTTCTGGCGCCAGGGGCGCCGGTTCCATTGCATTATATGTTTTATTATCAACAAGATGCATTTTAAGCCGTATAGACGTCTAAACGTATGTACGCCCATAGTACAGACATCCGGACGTCCGTGCAACAGTTTGTTACAATAGCCCCTCGCGAACCGTCGCGTTATCCCCGTTTCCGCCACCGAGAGCCGTTCATGAGCCAAGAAGAATTCATCGTTCCTTATATCGAGCGCGGCAAAAAGCGGGAAAAAGTGAAGAAAATCACCGTTTCGATTCCGGTGCATGTGCTGGAGCTGCTGACCAACGAGCGCACCCGCCGACAGATCAAGAGCCTTCGCCATGCCACGAATTCCGAACTGCTGTGCGAAGCCTTCCTGCATGCCTACACCGGTCAGCCGCTGCCAACCGATGACGAATTGGCCAGAGCCGCCGAATAACCCAAAGGACACCTGGCATGACTGATAGCAAAGACGAGAACCCGCTGTACCGCGGCCCAAGCCCTAAGCGCGAGGATTCGCGCGGACCGCGCCCGCCGCGCCGCGATGACGAGCGTTCCGCCCGCCCGCCGCGCCGCGCGGAAGAACGTTCCGAGCAGCCATCGCCGCGCGCCTACCCACGCCAGGAGCCGGGCGCGCCGCGTCCGCGGTACGCGCACGATACGCCGCGTGCCCCGCAACCCCGCAGGGAGCGTGAAGACTATTCCTCCCGCGTTGAGACCACGGAGGAGGCGTTTGACCAACGTCCGGCCAAGATCAAGGAGTTCCGCATCTACGGGCTGAACGCCTGTCTGGCGGCGTTCAAAAAACGCCCGGAAAGCATCCGCAAGCTCTGGCTGCTGGAATCGCGCATTCCGAAGCTGACCGAGCTGCTGGCGTTCTGCGTGAAAAACAGAATCGGCTACAACGTGGTGGAAAACGAGGATCTGGAAAAACTCACGGCCAGCGCGCACCATGAAGGTGTCTGCCTGGCGGTGCTGCCGCAGCCGGAATTGGCGTTGTCCACCTGGCTGATGTCGGTGCCCGAAGGCCCCTGCCTGCTGATCTGGCTGGACGGGGTCGGCAATCCGCATAACCTCGGCGCCATCATGCGTTCGGCCGCGCATTTCGGCGTGCAGGCCATCCTGTTGCCGAAACAGTCGCAACTGGCCAATTCCGGCGCCGCTGCGCGGGTTGCCGAGGGTGCCGCGGAATATGTTCCGCTGGTGCGTCTGGGGCGCAACGACAACGCCATCGCGCAGCTGCGGTCAGTCGGCTTCGAACTGGTCACCACGGTCGTTCGCGGCGGCAGCGATCTGTTCAACACGGCCTTGCCGAAGCGCTGCGTGCTGGTCATGGGCGCCGAACAGGCCGGGGTCGAGGCGGAACTGCTGGCGGCCAGCAAACTGCGCGTGGAGATTCCCGGATCCGGCCATGTCGACAGCCTGAATGTCTCGGCCGCGACCGCCGTGCTCTTGGCCGAATGGCGTCGGCAGACAAGCCGCTGAGCGGCTGACTGGCCGATAAGCTCCGACCGGGTAGCCGGTCATCCGGTTTTCACGCGGACGGACGCCATCATCTGCTACGATGGCCATATTGGACGTTACGGTCGTTTGCTGTGCCGTCGTCCCGATGAACTGGGGAAAATATGCGGCGCATTCGGCGGGTGATCCTATTGCTTCTGGCGGGCTTATGTCTGTCCGATGCACTCTGCGCCGCCCAGTCCGGGTTGATCGACGTCGAAGGCCTCAGCCGGCCGCGAATGGACACCTTCGATGCCGGCGATGGCCTGCCCAATTTAACCCTGGTTTCCATCAGCACCTCCCCGGACGGACACGTCTGGGCCGGCACCATGCGCGGCCTGGCGCGTTACAACGGCCTACGCTTCGTGCCGGTGGAGCTTCCCGGCGATGCCGGTTCTCCGGGCATGGTCAGCTCGGTGCTCGCCATCGACAACCATCAGGTCTGGGCTGCGGCGGCCAACCGGGGCGTGTATCTGTGGAACGGGCGGCACTGGCGGCATTTCCGTCCCGGCCAGGAGTTTCCGGGGCATGACGTCAGGCGTCTTCGCGCTTTCAACACCCGCGACGGCCTACGCATTTTCGCCACCACCAACGAAGGCCTGATCGCGGTATGGGACGGCACGCGCTGGTCCGAGCTGAACATCGGCTATCGCCTGCGCGGCAAGGAGATTTTCGATATCCTGCTGCTGCCCGGGCGTGACGCGCAGCAGGACGTTTATTGGGTGGCGACCTACAACGCCGGACTGATCCGCTGCCAGGCGGGCGCAGCTTGCGTTGAAAGCAAGGTGCCGGGTGAACAGCGCTTCTATGAAATCAGCAGCCTGCGCAGCGTGCGCGAGCGTGACGGCAGCACCAGCATTTGGGCCGGTAGTTACGGCGGCGGCGTCGCGCGCCTGAATAAGGGCCGATGGCAACGTTTCAGCGCCGAGGACGGCCTGTTGAACGGCGATTACGTGCACGACCTCGAGGTCGTGGACGGCGGCGGCCCGGAGCCTGAAATATGGGTCGGTACGCGCAATGGGTTCTCGAGCTTCCGGGCCGGGCAATGGCGGCGTTACGATGCCGAAGATCCGCTGCTGAAGAGCCGTGTGCGCGGCTTGACCACCAGCCGTGACGATGACGGCAGGCCGCAGCTGTGGGCGGCCACCGACAACGGCGCGGTGCGTCTGCATCTGCGCGGCGACTGGCGGACCGTTCGTCGTCTGAGCGAGTACGGCAACGGCGTATGGGCGGTCCGTTTCGAGGCCGCGGCTGACGGCGTCGAACGGCTTTGGCTGGGCAGCGACGGCGATGGCCTGTGGCGTTATGAACGCGGACAATGGACGCAGTACGCCGCGGCGCAGGGTCTGCCGTCGAATGTGGTGCGCAGCATCACGCGTCTGCGGTCCGGCCCGCTGTGGTTGGGGTTTTGGGACGGACATATCGCCGAGCAGACCGGTGAGCGCTTCCGGACCATCGAAACGCCCTGGCCCAAAGATCCGCAGCAGGCCGTGAACGCATTTCTGAACGATTCCAAAGGCGGTGTCTGGGTCGGGCTCCGTAAGGGCGGTGTGGCCTACCACAACGGCCGGCAGTGGCGTTATTTCGACGCCAAGAGCACCGGCGCGCCCGAATATGTGCTGGATTTCGGCGAAACCGGCGAGGCGGATGACACAGTCATCTGGGCCAGCAGCAAGGGCAACGGACTCGGCCGTTTCCATCGCGGGCAGTGGCGGCGCTTCAACACCTGGAACAGTGAGCTGCCCGACGACGACCTGATCAATCTGCAGGTGATCCCCGATGCCCGGAACCGGCCCGTGCTGTGGATCGGCTCCCGCAGCCATGGCCTGATCCGCATGGACGTCAGCAACATCAACAGGCCACGTCTGGTCACCGAGCCGAGCTTGCCGGCGCCGCCGCATCCCTACGTGTACGGCGTGGCGCGGAACAGCCGCGGCGACCTGGTGGTCTGCACCGATTACGGCGCCGCGTATTGGCTCAAGACCGGAACCGACCGGTACCGCGCCATCAACTACCACCGCAACAACGGACTGCCGCATGACGAGTGCAATGCCGGCTCGCTGGGCTTCGACCGGCATGACCGTGCGTGGATCGGCACGATCGGCGGCGCCGCCGTGCTGACGCAGGTCATCGGTCCCTCGCGGCTCGCGCCCTTGAGCCTGGAGCGCCTGCGCCTCGGCAACCGGGATCAGGAACTGGTCAAAGGCAAACGGCTGTTCAGCGCGCCGGACGCCAACGCCGGCGTGGATGTTGAATTCGCCCTGCTGACCGGCGAACGCGAATCGGAGTCCCTTTACCGCACGCAGCTCATCGGGCTGGATGACAGCCCCGGACCCTGGCTGCAGAGCAACCAGCGCAGTTTCAGCAACGTGCCTTCGGGCGAGTATGTGCTGAAAGTGGAGGCGAAGGATTTCACCGGTGCCGCGGCGCGGCCGCTGGAAATACGCATCAGCATCCCCACGCCGTGGTGGCGGTCTTGGTGGGCCATGGCCATGGCGGCGCTGATTTTCGTGGCGGCGCTGGCGTTACTGGTGCGCTGGCGCGAACGCCGGCTGCGCGTGCGGGAATCGCAGCTGCTGAATCTGGTCGATAAACGCACCGGGCAGCTGGAACGGCGCGGCAAGGAACTGCACCGCATGAACGAGGAGCTCAGGCACCTGTCGTACCGGGATACCTTGACCGGCGTGGCCAACCGGCGCAAATTGCTCGAAACACTGGATGGCGCGTGGCAGCAGGCGCAGCGGGATAAAACCTGTCTGGCGTTCATCCTGCTGGACGTCGATGATTTCAAGGCCATCAACGACACCTACGGGCATATCCGCGGCGATGAGTGCCTGAGTTCGATCGCCAGGCAACTGGAGGTTTCCCTGCAGGATTCCGCCTGCACGCTGGGCCGCTACGGCGGCGAGGAATTCGGCATCGTGCTGCCCGATACCCACATGGCGCAGGCCGCGGCCGTGGCCGAAACGTGCTGCCAGGACATCGAGAAACTGCAGCTTCCGCACGAATCCAGCATGTACGGCATCGTTACCCTGAGCCTTGGCGTGGCCTGCGTTTGGCCGAAGCCGGGCGAGTCCAGCGACACCTTGATTTCCAAGGCGGACGCGGCCTTATACCTGGCCAAGCAGAACGGCAAGAACCGCGTCGA
>DATMWF010000213.1:0-17553 GCA_035562675.1 Arenimonas sp.
GTTCCGCGCCGTCAACGTCGACTGGCAGATCTGGATGCGGTCAGGCGACAAGCCGATACCCTGCAAGTATGTGATCACCACCACCGACATCGAAGGCATGCCCCAGTTTTCAGTGACCGTGCGCAGCTTCAACGCTTCACCGGTACTCGATGATGCCCTGTTCCGCTATACCCCGCCGAAAGGCGCCACCAAGATCGATTTCATGAAAACAGACGGCAAAGGAGGCGGCCAATGAGCAAGTTCCGCAAAATCCCCGCTCTCGGGCTTTGCGCCATGGCCATGTTCTGCATGGATATGACAGGCGTCGGTATCAACATCATTTCGGACGCGGATGCAATCGTCGGCCGTCCTGCGACCCCGGTCAGTTACGCCGGCGTGGCAAGGCGCACCACCTATCGCGCAGCTGAAACCGTCGCCGTGGCCAGCACGGCCGCAGTGGTGACGACGGCCGCCGTGGCGACCACCGCAGCCGTGGCTAACTCGCCTGCGCCCCCTGCAACGCTGGCCGTCGGTACCGCCGTTGCCGCCTTGCCGGGCGGCTGCGTGCCTGCCACCATCGGCGGCGTGTCATATCAGAAGTGCGGCAATGTGTATTATCAGGCGGTGTACCAAGGCAACAACCTGGTGTATATCGTCAGCGCACCCTGAACCTGCATCAAAGCCCATTCCCAATCACAGGGCGGATTACGGACGGCCTAGAAACGGCCGTTCGTCGTTCCCCCTTGCCAGGAACAATGGAACCGGGAGGGGCATGGGCATTTATTCAGACGAATGAAGTGAAATGGGAATTCAAAGGTCGGGCCATGGCCTGACCTGCCGCGGTCAGCGCTGGTCCAGCTCGTGGTGGATCAATACGACGCATTGCGATGCAAACAGCATTTTCGATCCCAGCGCGATTTTCTTCGCGCCCAGTCGCTCGAGGGTATGGAACGTGTTTTTCGGCATCGGGATATGGTCGGTCAGCAGGAAGCAGGGGTTCGCCTCAAACGTCTGCTCGCGGATCGAGGCGCCTTTCCTGTCCATCACGAACAGCTGGTGGTCCTCGGCCAGTTCCTGCACCAGACGTTCGAAGCTTACTGTGCGTACCGTGACGCCCGATTCCACCGGCCGCATCTCTTCCTTGCCCATTCCCCTGGACGCATCCAGGGCCTTGGCGACTTTGCCCAGCAGCGCGCGCTCGTCGAAGCCGCCGATCTCATGCATGGCGCTGACGTCAAAACAAATCGAGCGGGAGAAATCCGGGCTGCTTTCCAGCACCAGATAGACCCTGACATCCGCGCGATGCGACTGGGCAACGAAAACCGCGTTCATCAGCGTGTGCGCCAGGATTTCTGCATGGGCCTCCTTGCCGATGGACGCCAGCAGTTTTTGGCTGTCCGTGGGTGCCGCCCGCGCTCTCAGTACAAAGGTTCGCATGCATTTCCTGTAGATGGTAAGCATCAATGATAGTTGAATGGACTGCGCTATGGTCTATCCGGCAATGGGGAAATCTTCAGCAGTTTGCCGCTGTCAGTCAGCAGATACAGCAATCCGTCCGGCCCCTGCTCGACATCGCGGATGCGCTCGCCGAATTCCGACAGCATGCGCTCGCGTTTCATTTCCTTACCGCCGGCAAACTGCACGCGCCATAGCGAGGTGCCGGCCAAAGAGCCCATCAAGACCTGCCCCTGCCATTTGGGGAATGCCTGTCCGGAGTAAAAAATGAAATTGGACGGCGCCACGGAGGTCGGGACCCAGATGCTCAGCGGCTCGACGTATTTCGGTGTGTGCCTGCCGCCGCCCAGCCGACACGCTTCACCGACCGGCTCGCCGTAGTTGCAGCCATAACTGGCCGATGGCCAACCGTAATTCCTGCCGGGCAGCACACGGTTGATTTCATCGCCGCCCTGCGGACCGTGCTCGCTGACCCACAGTTCGCCGGTGAGCGGATGCAGGGCGGCGCCCTGCGGGTTGCGGTGGCCGAGGCTGTAGATTTCAGGTAGCGCTTTGGCATGCAGCCATTTTGGATTGTCTTTCGGCAGGGAGCCGTCGCGGTTGATGCGCACCACTTTGCCCAGGCTCTGTGCCATGTCCTGCGCCGGCGTGAACTTCTGGCGCTCGCCGAGCGTGATGTACAGCGTTTTGTCCCTGGCAAACACCAGGCGCGAGCCGAAATGGCCGCTGCCTTTCACTTTCGGCTTCTGCCGATAGATGACCTGTATGGAAGTCAGCGCATCGCCCTGTAGCCTGCCGCGCGCCACGGCGGTGCCGGACAGGCCTTTTTCCCTGCCGACCCCCGGCTCGGCATAAGACCAGTAAACCAGGCCGTTCGTTGCGAACCCGGGATCCAGCGCCACGTCCAACAACCCGCCCTGTCCTTGATCGGCTACGGCAGGCAGGTTGCCGAGCGTCGCGTTGATGCGTCTGCCGTCTGCCGAAACGATCAGCAGCTGGCCGGTCTTCTGGGTGACCAGCAGGCGTTTGTCTGGCAGGAACGCCATGCCCCACGGCGACTGCAGCCCGCTTTGCAGCTCGGCCACCAACAGCGTGTAATCGGCCGATTTCGCGGCCGTTACCTTCTGCGCGGACACCGGATGCCCGGACAACAGCAACGCCGCGGAAAAAAACAGGATGACGGCTGATTTCATACACTTGCTCCGAAGGGTTTTCAGTCCCGGATGATGAAATCATCCGCATCCAGATGAAATGGGAACCGTTGGCGGAACGCGGCCAATTCAGCGTGCGAGATGACCGCGGTCTGCATCTGCGGCCCGATGCCGCACTCGACCAGGGATTGGCCGGTAAAGTCGAGCACCGTGCTGCCGCCCAGATAATTCAGGCCATTGGCATCGATGCCTACCCGGTTGACACCCACCACATAGCTCAGGTTTTCGATGGCCCGCGCCTTCAGCAAGGTCTGCCAGGCGAAGTGCCGCGGGCTCGGCCAGTTCGCCACGTAGATCAGCAGGTCGTAATCATAGCCGCCCGGAACCGCGCGGTCGAAGCGGTTGCGCGAAAAAACCGGGAACCGCAGGTCGTAGCAGACCAACGGACAGATGCGCCAGCCCTGGTATTCGATGAATGTCTTGTCAACGCCTGGCGCGTAACGTTCGTGTTCATTGGCCATGCGGAACAGGTGGCGCTTGTCGTAATGATGCACGGTGCCGTCAGGCATCGCCCACAGCATGCGGTTGAAGACCTTGCCGCCGTCGCGTATCTGCACGCTGCCGGTGATCGCCGAGCCCAACGCCTTGGCCTGTGCGCGCAGCCAGGCGACGGTTTCGCCCTGCATGGTCTCCGCTTGGCCGACCGCTTCGTTGCTGAAGCCGGAGGTGAAGGTTTCCGGCAGCACAATGACATCACTGCGCTCTTCAAGTTCGTCGAACAGTGTCTGGTAATGCGTGCGGTTGGCCTGCGGGTCATGCCAGACGGTGTCGGCCTGGATGACGGTCACACGCAGATCGGGCGCGCTCATACCAGCTCCAGCCGCGCGATGGCGGCATCCAGGGTTGCAGGATTCTTGGCGAAGCACAGGCGGACCAGACGTTGGCCCGCGGGCGGCGATTCATAGAACGGCGACAGCGGTATGGCGGCCACGCCTTTCTCCACGCATAGCCATTGGGCGAACTCGGCGTCCGGCAGGTCGGAGATGGCGGAGTAATCGACCAGCTGGAAATAACCGCCCGGTACCGGCAGTGCCTTGAAACGCGTGCGTTCCAGCTGGCTCGCGAAATAGTCGCGTTTACTTTGGTAGAACGCCCCGAGCTCGGCGTAGTGCGCCGGCTGCTGCAGGATCATCTCGGCGAACGCCCATTGCGCGGGCGCGAAGCTGCAGAAGGTATTGTATTGATGCACCTTGCGGAATTCGGCGGTCAGCGCCTTCGGCGCGATGCAATAGCCGATTTTCCAGCCGGTGCAGTGGTAGGTTTTTCCGAAGCTGGAAATCACGAAGCTTTTTTCCGCCAGCTCCGGGTACAGCAGCGCGCTCTGGTGCTGCACGCCACCGAAGATGATGTGTTCATACACCTCATCGGACAGCACGAAGATGTCCTTGCCGCGGATCAGCTCGATCAGTCTGTGCATATCCTGTGCGGTCCACAGCGCGCCGGAGGGATTATGCGGCGAGTTGATGAAGATCATCCTGGTCCTGTCCGTCAGCGCCGCGGCCAGCATTGCCCAATCCACGGAAAAATCAGAAGGGTTAAGCGGTACGTGAACGCAGACACCGCCGGCCAAATCGATCGCCGGCTCGTAGCAGTCGTAGCAGGGGTCGAGTACGATGACCTCGTCACCGGGCCGGACCACTGCCAGCACCGCGTCAAAAATGGCCTCGGAAGCGCCGCTGGTCACGGTGATTTCGGAATCCGGGCAGGCACTGAAGCCGTAACAGGCTTGGGTTTTGGCGGCAATGGCCTCGCGCAGCGGCAAAATGCCCATCATCGGCGCATACTGGTTCTTACCGTCGCGCATGGCTTTGTTGAGGCTGTCGATCAAGGCTTCCGGCACCGGAAAGTCCGGGAAGCCCTGGCCCAGATTGACGGCCTGGTGCTGCATCGCCATCTGCGACATCACCGTGAAAATCGTGGTGCCGACTTTGGGCAGCTTGGTTTGAACGTGCATGATGGCTTCCGTAGTTGATATATATCAACATTATGCAACAGCTTGCGGATTTTCACAGGATTTTACCGCCTAAGTGCTTGTAAAACCGTTAAAATAAGCATGCAATCCCATCATGCCCCAAGGCATCCATGTCCCACGCTGAAAATCCGCTGATTCAAGCCGCTGCGCTGTGTTTTTCACGCAATGAGGAACGCATTTTCGGGCCCTTGGATTTCCATGTGCATGCCGGCGAAGCCCTGTTGGTCAGGGGCGACAACGGGGCCGGGAAAACCACGCTGCTGCGCGTGCTGGCGGGACTGCTGGCACCCGAATCCGGGCAGGTGTTCTTGAACGGCGAAGGGTTCAGCCATGATGCCTTTGTGGTATTGGCCGCCTACCTTGGCCACAAACACGGCCACAAAGCGGAGCTGACGGTGCTGCAGAACCTGCGCTTTTCCGCGCAGCTGCGGGGGCCGGCAGAAGACGCCGGCTTGGAACGGCTGATCGCCGAATGCGGCCTGGCCGGCTTTGAGGACACCGTCGCCGGCAAACTGTCGGCCGGGCAGAACAAACGCCTGAGCCTGGCGCGCCTGAAAGCGCAGGGAAGCCGTCTATGGCTGATGGACGAACCCTACGCCAACCTCGACCTGGCCGGGATCGCCTGGGTCAATGCCTTGATACAAGCCCATGTGGCGAACGGCGGCGGCGCGCTGATCAGCAGCCACGGCGCCTATGCGGCGCCGGAAGTGCCGGTGCGGACCCTGGAAATCTTCCGGAGCGCGGCCCATGCGTAAAAGCCGTGCCCTCCTGCAGCGCGATCTGAGCTTGATGTGGCAGAAACGCTCGGACGCCGTCCAACCGATGCTGTTCGCGCTGATGGTGTGCGTGATGTTTCCGCTGGCGCTGGGCTCCGAGCCGGTGCGGCTGGCGCAGAGCGCCGGCGCGGTGATCTGGGTGGCGCATCTGCTGGCCAGCCTGCTGGTGCTCGACAACCTTTACCGCAGCGATCTGGAAGACGGCAGTCTGGAGCAGCTTTTGCTGGCACCGGTGCCGCTGCCGATGGTAATCGCCAGCAAGGTCGCCGTGCATTGGCTGACCACCGCCCTGCCGGTGCTGCTGATTACCCCGCTGCTGGCGCAACTGCTGTTCCTGCCCGACGGCCTGCTGCCGGTGCTGATGCTGAGCCTTGCGCTCGGCTCGCTGCTGATGAGCCTGATCGGCGCGATGGTGGCCGCGCTCACCTTGGGCATCCGCCGCTCTGGTATGATTCTGGCCTTGATGGCCTTGCCGATGTATGTGCCGGTGCTGGTGTTCGGTGCCGGCAGCGTGTATTCGGCCAGCCAAGGGCTGCCGTGGCTGGGCGCGATCTGGCTGATGTGCGCCGGCCTGGCCCTGTTACTGGTGCTGGCGCCCTGGGCGGCGGCCACCGCTCTGCGTATTGCATTGAATTGATGGTGAAAATAATCCCGTGAATAAAATCATTTTGTGGTTCAACCAGACAGGTTCGCCGGCGCGCTTTGATGCGTTCGCTACCCGCTGGGCCAAACCGAGCTTCATCCTGGCGTTCCTCCTTCTGGCCATCGGCATCTACGGCGCGCTGCTCTCGGTGCCGGCCGATTACAAACAGGGTGAAAGCTTCCGCATCCTTTACATCCATGTGCCGGCGGCCTGGATGAGCCTGTCCATTTTCGTGATCATGGCGCTGCAAAGCGCGATCGCGCTGGTCTGGCGGATCAAGATCTGCGAACTGATCGCCATGGCGTCGGCGCCGGTCGGCGCGATGTTCACCGCCGTCACATTGATTTCCGGTGCCGTGTGGGGCAAGCCGACCTGGGGCACCTGGTGGACCTGGGACCCGCGCCTGACCTCGGAATTGGTGATGCTGTTCCTCTATCTGGGCGTGATGGGCCTGTACAGCGCGATTGACGACCGCCGCGCCGCCGCGCGCGCCGCCGGATTCCTGGCCATCATCGGCATGGTCAACGTGCCGATCGTGCATTTCGCCGTGACCTGGTGGAACACCCTGCATCAGGGCGAGACCATCCGCCTGATCGGACCGTCCAAAATGGACAACAGCATGCTCTGGCCCCTGCTGACCCTGGTGGTGGCCACCAAGCTCTGGTATATCGGCTCCGTGCTGGTCCGCGCCCGCGTGCTCAACCTGCAGCAGGAATCCCAGAAACAATGGGCCATCGAACGCTACGGAGATACGCCTTGAACCACTGGTACTATGTCGCCCTCGCCTACGGCGCATTCACGCTGCTGTTATGCTGGGACTTCGTCATGCCCCGCCTGGCACTGAAAAAAACCGCCCGCGCACTCGCGCTCCGCCTTCGACGCAAGAAGCCCCTATGAATCCCGTACGAAAACGCCGCCTGATCCTCGTCGCCCTGGTTCTGCTGGCCGCCTCCGTGGCCGCCCTGTTCATCACCATGGCCTTGCAGGAAAACATCAACTATCTGCATACCCCCACGGAAGTCCGTGCCGGCCAGGCACCTGCGGATTCCCGGTTCCGTTTGGGCGGCGTGGTCTGCGAAGGCAGCGTGCAACGCACCGAGGGCAGCCTGGACATCCGCTTCGCCATTACCGACCGGGTACGCCAGGTTCCGGTGCATTTCAACGGCATTCTGCCGGACATGTTCAAGGAAGGCACCAGCGTGATCGCCAGCGGGAAAATGGAAAACGGTGAATTCACCGCCACCGAGGTGCTGGCCAAGCACGATGAAACCTACATGCCGAAGGAAGTGGCCGATGCCATGGCCAAAGGCGCCGCGCTGCAGACCAAATCCTGTGGAGAACCGTAATGTGGCCTGAGCTTGGGCAGGTCAGCCTGCTGCTGGGATTGTTTCTGGCGCTGCTGCTCAGCGTCCTGCCTTTGTGGGGCGCCTACAAAAACCGGCCGGCGCTGATGCAGACCGCCAAGCCCTTGGCCTACACCCTGCTGGCCGCGATCGCGCTCAGCTACGCCTTGCTGACATGGGCCTTCCTGCAGCATGATTTTTCCGTGGCCTACGTCGCCAAGAACTCGAACAGCCTATTGCCGGTCCTGTACCAGTTTTCCGCGGTCTGGGGCGCGCACGAAGGCTCCCTGCTGCTGTGGGTGCTTATCCTGTGCCTGTGGATCGCCGCCGTGGCACTGTTTTCAAGAAACCTGCCTGAGCATGTCGTGGCCCGCGTGCTGTCGGTGATGGGCATGGTGGCGTTCGGCTTCCTGGCGTTCACCGTATTCACCTCGAACCCCTTCGAGCGGCTGTTGCCGGCCGCCATCGAAGGCCATGACCTGAATCCGCTGCTGCAGGATCCCGGGCTGATATTCCATCCGCCCCTGCTGTATATCGGCTATGTCGGTTTTTCGGTGGCTTTCGCATTCGCCATCGCGGCCTTGCTGGAAGGCCGGCTGGATTCGGATTATGTCCGTTGGGCGCGGCCATGGACCAACATCGCCTGGGCATTCCTGACAGTCGGCATCGCGCTGGGCAGCTTCTGGGCCTATTACGAACTGGGCTGGGGCGGCTGGTGGTTCTGGGATCCGGTTGAAAACGCCAGTTTCATGCCTTGGCTGGTGGGTGCCGCCTTGCTGCATTCACAGGCCACCACCGAGAAACGCGGCAGTTTCTCAAGCTGGACGCTGCTGCTCGCCATCGCGGCATTTTCGCTATCCCTGCTCGGCACCTTCCTGGTGCGTTCCGGCGTATTGACCTCGGTGCACGCCTTCGCCTCCGACCCCGAGCGCGGCATGTTCATCCTGGCGTTCCTGTTCGCGGTGGTCGGCGGCTCCCTTGCGCTGTTCGCCTGGCGCGCGCCGAAAGAACACGGCAAACCGTTCAACTGGCAATCACGGGAAAGCCTGCTGCTGTTCAACAACCTGTTCCTGGCCGCCGCCTGTGCCATGGTGCTGCTGGGCACCTTGTACCCGCTTTTGGCGGAAGCCTTGGGACTGGGCAAGATCTCGGTCGGCCCGCCATATTTCGGCAAGCTGTTCCTTATCCTGATGGCGCCGATCGTGTTGCTGATACCGTTCGGCCCGCTGACGCGCTGGCAGAACGAAAATCTCGGCAGTGTCGCGCGATGGCTGGCGCCTTGGCTGGCCTTGGCGCTTGCGGTGGCGGTCATCGCCTATTTCCGCGCGCCGCAGCATCCGTTCAAGTCGGCGTTGGCGTATTTTTCGGGCCTATGGATATTCCTGGGCACGGCGCGCTTCGTCTGGCAGCGTTTCAGACAGGCTAATGGCCGCTTCACCGCGGAAATGTCCGGTATGGTGCTGGCACACACCGGCGTCGCGGTTTTCTGCTTCGGGGCGTTGATGGCTGAAGGCCTCAGCGTGGAAAAGGACGTCGCCGCCAAACCCGGCCAGCGCTTCGAAATCGGCGATTACCGCTTCACCTTCCAGGGCGTGCGTGAACTGCCGGGACCGAACTTCACGGCGCAGCGCGGTGATGTGCTGGTCAGCCGCGGAGACACGACCATCGGCCTGCTGCATCCCGAGAAGCGCCAGTACGTGTCCGGCGGCAGCATCATGACCGAAGCCGACATGCATGGCGGCTTGACCCGCGACCTGTATGTCGCGTTGGGCGAACCCTTGGACGACAAGGGTTCCTGGGCCTTGCGCCTGCACGTGAAGCCGTTCATCCGCTGGATATGGTTCGGTGCGCTGATGATGGCCTTGGGCGCGCTGCTGGTGACCTTCGATGCGCGATTCAAGCGCAAGGCGAAATCCGCATGAGCCGCCTGCTGCCATTGCTCGCGTTCATCGCCTTGGCGATCCTGCTGTTCGCCGGCGTCCGCATGAATTCCGGCAAGGACAACTCCGCCATCCCCTCGCCGCTGATCGGCAAACCGGCGCCCGCCCTGGACTTGCCTGTATTGCCGACGCCGCAGCAGCGCATCGCGCCGGAGCAGCTCAAAGGCCAGCCCTATGTGCTGAATGTCTGGGGCAGCTGGTGCGTGAGCTGCCGTGTGGAACACCCGGTGATCACCGACATGGCGAAGTCCGGCATTCCGGTGATCGGCTACAACTACAAAGACACCGGCGAAGACGCGCTGCGCTGGCTCGACCAGTTCGGCAACCCGTTCGCGCTGATCGTGCAGGATGAAGACGGCACGGCCGCGCTCGACTGGGGCATTTACGGTGCGCCGGAAACCTTCGTCATCGATGCCAAGGGCATCGTGCGCTTCAAGCATATCGGCCCGCTGACACCGGAGATCGTCGAGACAGCCATCCGCCCGATCATGCAGGAATCACCATGAGCCGGATCTGGCCGTCACTCGCCTTGGCATTCAGCCTCCTGTTCGCAGGTCACACCTACGGCCTGGAGCCGGTCGACTACCGCAGCGATGCCGAGGAGCGGCGCTTCAAGGCCTTGACCGCCGAACTGCGCTGCGTCATGTGCCAGAACCAAAGCATTGCCGACTCGAACGCGCCGATCGCGCACGACCTGCGCCAGGAAGTGCTGCGGCTGATGCGCGAGGGGCGCAGCGACGCCCAGATCAAGCAGTATCTGGTGGAGCGCTATACGGATTTCGTGCTGTACGAGCCGCCGATGAAAAAAAGCACCTGGCTGCTGTGGGCCGGCCCCTTCCTGCTGCTGTTGATCGGTGCAGGCACCGTGGTCATGGTCATCCGCCGCAAGAACGCCGCGCCGCCAGCGGCTTCCGATGAATCCGAGGAGTGGTAAGTGACGCCGTTCATAGTTCTGGCCATTGTTTTAGTCTGCCTGATGTTTTTCATCGCACTGCGGCCGCTCTGGCGCGATGCGCGCCTGTTCGCCGCCGGCACCGCTTTGTTTGGTGTGCTGTTGGTCGGCGGCCTGTATCACCAATTCGGCCGGATTGACGCCATCGGCTATCAGCCACCCAGTCAGGAAGACGAAATATCGAGCGCGCTGTCCGAGCTGGAACAGCTGGCGCGCCAACAGCCCGACAATATCGAGGCGCGTGTGCTGCTGGCCAAAAGCATGATGCAGCTCGGCCGCTTCGACACGGCCCAGGAGTATTACTCACAGGCACTCGCGCTCCAGCCCGACAACGCCAACCTGATGGTCGACTACGCGGAGTCGCTGTTCCGCGCCGGCAAGCCCGACCAGCCGAATGCCGATGCCGGGCAATGGATCGACAAAGCCTTGGCCATCGACCCGCAGAACCAGCGGGCGCTGTTTTTCAAAGGCATCCTGCTGATGCAGGCGAATGCGCCGGGCGAGGCCGCTGCCGTCTGGGAAAGGCTTCTGCCCCAGCTTGACGGCAGCACCGCGCAGGCGCTGGTGCCGCAGATCAACCAAGCGCGCCAGCAGGCAGGCCTGCCGGCGCTGGCCGTGGCGCCGGTGAAATCCCTGCAGGTGGTGATCGACATTGATCCCGCCCTGAAAGCGCAGGCGCCGCCCGGCAGCGTGCTGTTCGTGTCCGCCAAAGACCCAAGCCGTCCGGGCCCGCCGATTGCCGCCAAACGGATCGCGGTTTCCGCATTCCCGCTGACTGTCACGCTCAGCGCCGCGGATTCCATCATGCCGACCGCGGAACTGTTCAGCCAGACGCGGTTTTCGGTGTCGGCACGCATTTCGGCCAGCGGCAGCGTGACGGCGGGCAAGGACGACTGGCTGAGTGAGCCGGTGCTGGTGCAATCGGATAAACTGGAACCCGTGATCTTGATCCTGCATCGCCAGCCATGAGTGTATTCATTTCCCCCGGGACCGCGTTCGCCCCCCTGCCCTCGCCGTTCACCTTCAAGCGTGGCGGCGAAATCCTGCAGGGCAGAATGGCCTATGAAACCTGGGGCCGGTTGAACGACCGTAGAAACAATGCGGTGCTGATCCTGACCGGACTGTCGCCCAGCGCCCATGCGGCGAGCAACCAGGGCAATCCGGACAAAGGCTGGTGGGAAGCCATGCTGGGTCCGGATAAAGCCATCAATACCGACGATTGGTTCGTGATCTGCGTGAATACCCTGGGCAGCTGCAAAGGCTCCACCGGCCCGGCGACCATCAACCCGGCGACGCAGGCGCCATATGCCCTGCAGTTCCCGGACCTGAGCATCGAAGACTGCGCCAAAGCGGCCAAAGCCGTGCTCAACCACCTGCAGATCGAATCCCTCGCCTGCCTGATCGGCAATTCGATGGGCGGCATGGTGGCCTTGGCCTTCCTGCAGCAGTTCCCGCTGTTCGTGAAAAGCCACATCAACGTGTCCGGCAGCGCGCAGGCGTTGCCGTTCTCCATCGCCATCCGCTCGCTGCAGCGGGAGGCCATCCGGCTGGATCCGCAGTGGAACAACGGCCAATACGAGGGCCATGGCTACCCGCGCAACGGCATGCGCATCGCACGCAAGCTCGGCGTGGTGACCTACCGTTCCGCGATAGAATGGGACGGCCGCTTCGGCCGGGTCCGTCTGGAGAATGAATTGCAGCCCAAGGAACGCTTCGGGATGGAATTCGAAGTGGAAAGCTACCTGGAGGCGCATGCCGAGCGCTTCGTCGACCAGTTCGACCCGAACTGCTATCTGTATCTCAGCCGCGCCATGGACTGGTTCGATTTCTGCCAGTACTGCAGCAAGTCCACCGACGATGTGGTGGAAGCGATATCAACCATACAGCTGGAAAAGGCGCTGGTGCTCGGCGCCGGCACCGACATCCTGTTTCCGCTGCACCAGCAGGAACAGATCGCGCTCGGCCTGTCACGCGGCGGGGCAAAGGCCGAATTCGCCGCGCTGGACTCGCACCAGGGGCACGACGCGTTTCTGGTCGACATCGAGCAGTTTGCGCCACCGATCCGAAACTTCCTGAAGGAGCTGAAATCCTGACATGAACGACATGACTTTCACCGGAAAAGACCTGCTGATCGAGCTGATCAGGAACGCCTGTGCGCAGGAAACCGTCAAACAGACCACCGACATTCTCCGAGACGGGCTTTCCAGGCTGATCGCCGACAGGTCGGTGTATCTGCCGGAATGCGTATTCGAGCCGGTCGAGGGCCACTACGCACGGCGCGAACTGTATAAATGCCCGGATACCGGCATCACGGTGGTGGCCATGACCTGGGGGCCGGAGCAAGGCACACCCATCCACGACCACTGCGGCCTGTGGTGCGTGGAGGGAGTCTGGCAGGGCAAGATCGAGATCACCAATTACGAGATGACCGACGACAGCGGCGACAAATGCCGCTTCACCCGGCACCAGACCATCCTGGCCGAAGCCGGTTCGTCCGGCAGCCTGATTCCACCCCATGAATACCACACCATCCGCAACCCCAACCCCGCCCAGGCCGCCATCTCATTGCACATCTACCAGGACAGCATGGGTGACTGCTCGATATTCGAACCGACCGGCGACGACTGGTACGCCAAAGGCAAAAAACTGCTCTGCCTGGATCCGGTGGACTGTGAATAAGCGGGAATTCCGGTTATAATTGATGCCACACGTGCCGGCGTGGCGGAATGGTAGACGCGGTGGACTCAAAATCCACTTGTAGTGATACAGTGGAGGTTCGAGTCCTCTCGCCGGTACCAGCAAAGAAAGCTCCCTCCCGGGAGCTTTTTTACGTATAGGGCCACCAGTTTTTACCGGTCAACGCATAGCGGTCGGCGGCCTGCTCGAAGCGGTTCTTGTGGCTGATGCCGCCGTGCAGGAAATACAGCGGCAGGAACAATATGCCGAGCGCCATGTATTGATAGACATGCGCCCGCTCATGGGTGCCGAGACGCACGCACTCGTTGCCGCCGTATGCGGCGCAGTGATAGGTTTTCGCCGGGGAGTCCAGGCTGTCGCCGGTATGCAGGATGACCTGCCCGAGGGTCATGGCGCCTGAGCTGAAGAAACGGAAGCGCGAAAACACGATGGCCGAATCGGAGACCGAAACGCGCGCGCCCAGAGCCAGTGCGCCGCAGCCGAGCGCCAGCCCGACGGCCGTCATCG
The DNA here is from genome assembly GCA_035562675.1 of Arenimonas sp. Lineage (GTDB taxonomy): Bacteria > Pseudomonadota > Gammaproteobacteria > Xanthomonadales > Xanthomonadaceae > Arenimonas. The sequence continues at coordinate 13,476 of DATMWF010000213.1, forward strand.
GCAGCGCCCATAGCGTACCGAGAACGAACAGCAGTCTATCCTGAAATGCTTTTTCCATTGCCTGATTGTAACGCGCAGGCGGGACTCCGGCCCAGCGTTGTCGATGACTTTCATCCGGGCACAAAAAAGGCGGGCAATGCCCGCCTTCTTCGTATGATGGCTTGGATCACTCAGCGGCAGAAGCCACTTCATCGTCCATGTCTTTCATCGACAGACGGATACGGCCCTGCTTGTCGACTTCCAGCACCTTGACCTTGACGATATCGCCTTCCTTGAGTTTGTCGGAAACCTTCTCGACGCGCTCGTTGGAGATCTGCGACACGTGCACCAGGCCGTCCTTGCCGGGGGCGATGGTGACGAACGCGCCGAAGTCCATGATCTTGGCGACTTTGCCTTCGTAGATGCGGCCCGGCTCGACGTCGGAGGTGATCGACTCGATGCGCGCCTTGGCGGCTTCAGCCGCCGCGTTGTTGACCGAGGCGATGGTGATGGTGCCGTCGTCCTGGATGTCGATCTGGGTACCGGTTTCCTTGGTGATGGCCTGGATGACCGAGCCGCCCTTGCCGATCACTTCGCGGATCTTGTCCGGATGGATCTTCATGGTCAGCAGACGCGGGGCGTATTCCGACATTTCATCACGCGGAGCCGACAGCACCTTGGCCATTTCGCCGAGGATGTGCAGACGTCCCTGCTTGGCCTGGTCCAAAGCGATCTTCATGATCTCTTCGGTGATGCCTTCGATCTTGATGTCCATCTGCAGGGCGGAGATGCCCTTTTCCGAACCGGCGACCTTGAAATCCATGTCGCCGAGGTGGTCTTCGTCACCGAGGATGTCGGACAGCACGACGAAATCGTCGCCTTCCTTGACCAGACCCATCGCGATGCCTGCGACCGGGGCTTTCAGGGGAATGCCGGCGTCCATCATGGCCATCGACGAACCGCAGACCGATGCCATCGAGGAGGAGCCGTTCGATTCGGTGATTTCCGACACGCAGCGGATGGTGTACGGGAATTCTTCCATGGTCGGCATGACGGCCTGCACGCCGCGCTTGGCGAGACGGCCGTGGCCGATTTCGCGGCGTTTCGGACCCATCATGCGGCCGGCTTCACCGACCGAGTACGGAGGGAAGTTGTAATGGAACATGAAGTTTTCTTTGTACTCGCCGGACACGGCGTCGATGATCTGGCCGTCGCGGGCGGTGCCGAGGGTGGCGACCACCAGGGCCTGCGTTTCACCGCGGGTGAAAAGGGCCGAGCCGTGGGTGCGGGGCAGCACGCTGGTGCGCGCGCTGATCTGGCGCACGGTGTCGAGCTGGCGGCCGTCGATGCGGATCTTGGTGCTGAGCACGGCATCGCGCAGGGTCTGGTATTCCAGCTCGCCGAATTCCTTGCCCATGTCGGCCATGTTCCAGCCATTGGCTTCGGCATCGGCTTTCAGGCTTTCCAGCACGTCTTTCTTGACCTTCGAAATGGCGTCACGGCGTTCCAGCTTCTCACGCAGCGCGAAGGCTTCGTTCAGGCGGCTGCCGACGGCGGCTTTCAAGGCGGCGATCATGGCGTCGTTCTTGGCCGGAGCCTGCCAGTTCCACTTGGTCACGCCGACTTCGGCGACCAGTTCGTTGATGGCGGCGATGGCGGTCTGCAGCTGCTGGTGGCCGAACATGACGGCGCCGAGCATCTGCTCTTCGGACAGCAACGCGGCTTCCGACTCGACCATCAGCACGGCGTTGGCGGTACCGGCGACGACCAGCTCCAGATCCGAGGCGGCCAGTTCGGTCGCGCTCGGGTTCAGGACGTACTGGCCGTTGATGTAACCGACCTTGGCGGCGCCGATCGGGCCGTTGAACGGCGCGCCGGACAGCGTCAGGGCGGCGGATGCGCCGATCAGGGCGAGGATATCACCGTCCACTTCGGGGTTCATGGAGACCACGGTGGCGATGATCTGCACTTCGTTGTGGAAACCTTCCGGGAACAGCGGACGGATCGGACGGTCGATCAGGCGCGAAATCAGTGTTTCCTTCTCGGTCTGGCGTCCTTCACGTTTGAAGAAGCCGCCGGGAATACGGCCGCCGGCATAGAATTTTTCCTGATAATCAACGGTCATCGGGAAGAAGTCCATGCCCTCACGCGGGGTTTTGTTGGCGACGGCGGTGACCAGCACCACGGTGCCGTCTGCGCTGACCATGACCGCACCACCGGCTTGACGGGCGATTTCGCCGGTTTCGATGGTGACTTTGTGTTTGCCGTACTGGAAGGTTTTGCTGATTTTTGCCACTGTATTATCCTCTTTGAATTCCGCGAGCGTGGCCACATGCCACGCTTTGATGTTTACCGTTTTGACGCTGTAAAAAACGACGCGGCGCCGAAGCGCCGCGTAGGGGTTTAACGACGCAGACCGAGGCGTTGGATCAAAGCCTGGTAGCGGGCGCCGTCTTTCTTTTTCAGGTAGGCCAGCAGGCTGCGGCGCTGGTTCACCATGGTCAGCAGACCGCGGCGTGAATGGTGGTCTTTCTTGTGGGTCTTGAAGTGTTCCGACAGGTCTTCAATGCGGGCGGTCAGCAGGGCGACCTGGACTTCCGGGGAGCCGGTATCGTTGGCGCTGCGCTTGTGTTCGCCGATTACTACGCTGGTGTCAATGGACATGGTTTCATTCTCTATGTGATGCGAAATCAGCAGAAGCCGCCTGTTTGCGGCAACCGCACGATCCGCCGGTTAATTGCGCCTCGTCCAGAACGGATCGAAGCCCCGATATTATACCCGACTCAGGCGCTTATTGGGCATTTTTGAATTAACAGACCGATGCCCAACGGAACAGGCGCTGGACTTTGAGCCAGCCCTCCTCGTCCATGGCCGCCAGCCCCAGGCAGTGGCCGGCTTCGTCACATAGCTGAATTACCGCTTCAGCCGCCGGCGGTTTCGGCAATTGGATTTTCTGTCCCATGCCGACACGCCTGGCCTGGTCGGCATCCAAGCATACGCTTGGCAGTGACGACAGGCCGGTCTCGACCGGCATCAGCTGCGCATCCAGGGCTTCAAGGCCCTGCTCGGCGAGTTCACGGAGTTCTTCCAGCGTCCAGAGGCGGGATTTTTCAAAGGGCTGAACCCAGGTGCGCCGCAATTCGGCGACATGCGCGCCACAGCCCAGCTGTTCGCCGATATCGCGCACCAGGCTGCGGATATACGTGCCGGAACCGCATACGACCGACAGACCCAAGGTGGATTCTGACCGGTTCAGCAAGGCGATTGACCGGATATGCACGGGTCTGGCCGGCAGATCAAGCGTTTCACCGCGACGGGCCTTGACGTACAGCGGCTCGCCACCCTGCTTGAGCGCGGAGTAAATGGGCGGAACCTGCTGGATGTCACCGACGAAACCCTGAAGGACCTGCCGGATGCGTTCATCGCTGTAGTCATCGACCGCGCGGACCAGCAAGGCCTGGCCTTCGGCATCGTCGGTATCGGTGGTGGTGCCGAGGGCAGCCACGGTTTCGTAGGCCTTGTCGTTGCCAAGCAGCAGCCCGGCCACTTTAGTGGCTTCACCCAGGCAGATCGGCAGCACGCCGGTCGCCAAGGGATCCAAGGCGCCGGTATGCCCGGCCTTCTCGGCCTTGAACAGGTTGCGGACTTTCTGCAGGGCCTCGTTGGACGTCAGGCCACTGGGTTTGTCCAGCAGGATAATGCCGTCAACGGCGCGGCGCGGAAATCGGAACTGGGTTTTCTTCATATCGCGGAAACCGCCCGGGGGCGGCCGGCTTATTCGGGCTTGGGGACGTTGCGGAGCAGCTCGTCGATCCGCTCGCCTTTGTCGACGGAATCGTCGTAATGGAAATGCAGCTCGGGCACATGGCGCATCTTGACCGCCTGCGCCAGCTGGTAGCGCATTTCGGGCGCCAGTTCGTTCAGCGCCTTGACCGTCTGCTTGGAGGAATCCGCCAGTAGCGCGGTCACGAACACCTTGGCATGCGCCATGTCGCGGGTGACCTCGACATCGGACACGCTGACCGACGGCAGGCCGTGCTCGCGCACGGTGGCATGCACGATCATGCCCAGCTCGCGCCGGAGCTGGGCGGATACACGG
>DATMWF010000214.1:0-4777 GCA_035562675.1 Arenimonas sp.
CGGTTATCATATTTCCATGCGCATATTGATCAGCAACGACGACGGCATCGAAGCCCCCGGCATCATCGCCCTGGCCGACGGCCTGGCCGCCGCCGGACACCAGCTGTTCATCGTGGCACCCGACCGCGACCGCTCCGGCGCCTCCAATTCCCTGACCCTGGGTTCGCCCATCCGCGCCAAGCACCTGGCCGAAAACCGCATCAGCGTGACCGGCACCCCGACCGACTGCGTACATCTGGCCTTGGCCGGCCTGTTGCCGGAAGATCCGGACATCGTGCTGTCGGGCATCAACAACACCGCCAACCTGGGCGATGACGTGATTTACTCGGGCACCGTAGCCGCCGCCATGGAAGGGCGCTGCCTCGGCCTGCCGGCCATCGCGCTTTCCTGCGCCAGCGGCGACCACAAGCCCAAGCATTACGCCAGCAGCGTGCATGTCGCCCGGGTGATGGTCGAGCGCCTGCTGAACGATCCGCTGCCGGCCGACACCATCCTGAACGTGAATGTCCCCGATCTGCCCTGGGACGAGATCAAGGGCTTCGAAGTGACCCGCCTGGGCCACCGCCATCGTGCCGAACCGTGCGTGCAGCAGCTCGACCCACGCGGCCGCCCGATGTGGTGGATCGGGCCGGCCGGGCCGGAAATGGACGGCGGGCCGGGCACCGACTTCCACGCCATCAAGAACGGCTTCGTATCCATCACCCCGATCCATGTCGACCTGACCCGCTACCAAGCGCTGGAAAAAGTGTCGGGCTGGGTCCTCGACTTGAGCAAAGAAACCGCCGCATGATCCACCGATTGGAAATCCGCCCCGAAAGCAAAGGCCTGGGCATGACGTCGCAACGCGCCCGCGACCGCCTGATCGAGCGCCTGCGCGAGCAGGGCATCAAGGACGAACGCGTGCTGAACGTGATGCGCGCCCTGCCGCGGCATGCCTTCCTCGACGAAGCCCTGGCGTCGCGCGCTTACGAAGACACCGCGCTGCCGATCGGCAAGGGCCAGACCATTTCGCAGCCCTGGGTGGTCGCCAGGATGACCGAGGCGCTGATCGAAAAGCGTATGCCGGCCAAGGTGCTGGAAATCGGCACCGGTTCGGGATACCAGACCGCGGTGCTGGCTTCGCTCGGCATCCCTGTCTTCACCGTCGAGCGCATCGATGAGCTGCTGCGCAGCGCACGGCCGCGGTTCCGGCAGCTCAAGCTGCATGAACTGATCCGTTCCAAGCACGACGACGGCAATCTCGGCTGGGCCGAGAACGGCCCGTTCGACGCCATCCTGCTGACTTGCGCCGCGCCGGCCCTGGTACGGCCGCTGCTGGATCAGCTCGCCGATCCGGGCGTGTTGATCTCGCCGGTCGGCGTGGATGCCGCCAAGCAGAAGCTGGTCCGCGTCGAGAAGGCCGAGGGGCAGGTAAGCGAGCAGGATCTCGGTCCGGTCAGTTTCGTGCCGCTGCTGCCGGGTGTGCTCTGATGGCGGTCTTCAAGAACCTTTATGAGCGCGCCATTTTGTGGGCGGCGCATCCCCGGGCCAGCTATTTTCTGACATTCCTGAGCTTCATCGAAGCTATTTTCTTCCCGATACCGCCGGAGGCGATGCTGGCGCCGATGTCCCTGGCGCGGCCGAAGAAAGCCTTCTGGTTCGCCACCTTGAGCCTGTTCGGCTCGATGACCGGTATGTTCATCGGTTATGCCATCGGGCATTATTTCATCGATATCGCAATGCCGTTCATCGAAAAAATGGGCTATGCCGCGCAGTTCGATGACATCAAACAGCAGGCGGCCAACAATGGTTTTTGGCTGTTGCTGCTGGCCGGGTTCACGCCGATTCCCTTCAAGATATTCACCCTGGCTTCCGGGGCGGTCGGCATGCCTTTGCTGCCGTTTTTCTTCGGCGCGCTCATCGGCCGCGGCAAGCGGGTCTATCTGGTCGCCGGTGCCATCGCCATGGGCGGCGAGAAGGCCGAAGCCAAGCTGCGGCAATACATCGAGCCTATCGGCTGGACCGCTTTGGTCCTGTTCGCGGGCCTTATCGCGTACCTGTTGCTGAAGCCATGAAACCTGGCATCACCCGATTTTCCCGTCTGGCCGCCCTCGGCTCCCTGCTGGTGTTGGCGGCCTGCCAGTCCGGTTACCAGTCCACAAAAAACACCAAGACTCCCGCAGCGAAAGCGTCTGCTTCGGATAAGCAAACCGGCGGAACCTACACGGTCAAGCCGGGCGACACGCTGTTCGGCATTTCTTTCCGCGCCGGACTGAATTACCGGGATGTGGCGGCCTGGAACGGCATCGAAGAGCCGTACACCATCCGTTCCGGCCAGAAACTGCGTCTGTCACCGGCCAAACCGGCTTCCGGTGACCGTAAAGCGACGACATTGCCCAATGTGAAGCCTGCGGTGGGCAAACCGGTGGTCGTCACCGCGCCCGCGGTGTCGAACATCCCCTGGCAATGGCCGGCCAAGGGCGAGCTGGTCGGCAGGTATGTGGCCGACGATAAAACCAGCCAGGGCATCAACATCGCCGGCAAGCCCGGACAGAAAATCACCGCCGCCGCCGATGGCGTGGTGGTGTACTCCGGCGCGGGCCTGATCGGTTACGGCGAGCTGCTGATCATCAAGCACAGCAGCGAGTGGATTTCGGCGTACGCGCACAATGACAAGCGGCTGGTCGCCGAGGGCGTCAAGGTGAAAGCCGGCCAGCACATCGCCGACATGGGCCGCACCGGCGCGGTACGCGACATGCTGCATTTCGAGATCCGCCGGAACGGCAAGCCGGTCGATCCGCTGCTGTATCTTCCCAAGCCCTGAACGGAGGAAGGCGCCTTGCGGCGCCTTCTCCTTGACAGCTGCAGCACGGATCACTGCTGCGTTTTGATCCAACGGTCGATTTTCGCTTCCAGCACCTGCAACGGCACGCTGCCGTCCTTCAGCACTTCGGCATGGAACGCGCGCGGGTCGAATTTGGCGCCCAATGCGGCCTGCGCCTTCTTCTTCTGCTTCTGGATTTCCAGTTCGCCGATCTTGTAGGCCAGCGCCTGGCCCGGAATGGCGATGTAGCGTTCGGCCTCGGCCACGGCATCGGTGTTCTCGACCGCGGAATTGGCTTTCATGTAGTCGATGACCTGCTCGCGGGTCCAGCCTTTGCTATGCAGGCCGGTGTCGACCACCAGACGGATGGCGCGCCACAGCTCACCCTGCAGGCGGCCGAAGTACTGGTAGGGGTCGGTGTATACGCCGAGGTCCTTGCCCAGTGACTCGGCATACAGGCCCCAGCCTTCGGCGAAGGCGGTCTCACCCCCGAAACGGCGGAACGCCGGCACGTCTTTCAGCTCCTGTTGGATGGCGATCTGGAAGTGGTGGCCCGGAATCGCCTCATGCAGGTACAGGTCTTCGGCGTCCCATTTCTTGCGGCTCGGCAGGTCGAAGGTGTTCACGTAGAAAATGCCCGGTCGGGTGCCGTCTTCGCTGGGCGGGAAGTACTGGCCGCCGGCCATCGATTCGGCGCGGTAGGGCTCCACCGGGCGGATTTCGAAACCGGCCTTCGGCAGCAGGGAGAACTGTTCAGGAATCCTGGCGTCGACTTTCACGCGCAGGGCGTTGTAGGCTTCCAGGAGTTCCTTTTCGCTCTTGAATTCGAACTGTTTGTCGGTGGTCATGAACTTGAAGAACGCCTGCAGGTCGCCCTTGAAGCCGACCTGCTGCATCACTTCGCGCATTCCGGCATGGATGCGCGCGACTTCGGCCAGGCCGATGTCGTGGATCTGCGCCGGTGTCAGCTCGGTGGTGGTCTGGGTCTTGGCGTTGAACGCATACCAGGCTTCGCCGTCCGGCAGGGCGGTCAGCGATACGGTGTCGCGGCAGGCCGGCAGGTACTCGTCGGCGATGAATGCGCGCAGGCGTTTATAGGCCGGCATCATGGCATCCGCGATCATCGCGCGGTAGGCGTCGGTCAGGCGCTTCCTGTCGGCCTCGCTGAACTCCTTCGGCATGTTGGTGATCGGGCCCCAGAAGGTGGTCTTGGTCGGGTCCTCGTTGATGATGCCGTCCATCTGCGGCAGGACCTTGGCCATCAGGACCTTCGGCTGCACCACGCCGGCTTTCATGCCTTCGCGCATATTGGCGATGGCCTGGTCGAAGATGGCCGGCACGGCGCCGCCGCGTTTCAGCCAGTTGTCGTAATCCTGCACGGTCTTGAACGGCTGCGCGCTGCTGCCGGAACCGAGCATCGGCACGAAGGCCGCGATGTTGGTGAACTGGTCGATCGGCTGCATCCAGCTCGGGAAGCGCTCGCCTTCCAGGGACAGGCGGCGTTCGCGCACGAAGATGTCATAGCTGATCCTTGCCGATCCGTCGAGCTTGGCGCCGTCCAGGGCCAGGGCCTTGTCCAGCCAGGTCTGGTTGAGATCATGGATCTGCTTGCGGAAATCAGCGCTCAGGAAGTTCGGCATCAGGTCGTTGTAACGGGCATCGCCGATGAAGGTGGCGTTGATCGGGTTGAGCTTGAGGTTCGCCTCCCAGTAGTCGGCATACAGCTTGTCGAGCTGCTTGGCGGTTTCTGCCGGGTCCGTCTGAACGGTCGGTGCGGTGGCCGCGGTGGGCGCGTTGGAACTGTTGCAGGCGGTGAGGCCGACGGCAAGGGTGATGGCGATGGCGAGCGGGCGTAGGTTCATGCAGGGTCCTTGTGGAATCAATGGTGGGCCAGTAAGCGGAGCTGTTCGGCCTGGCTGTTGCCGAGATAAAGGTGGATGCCCTTGCGGACCAGGTACAGCAGCGGAATCAGGG
>DATMWF010000215.1:0-12348 GCA_035562675.1 Arenimonas sp.
GTATTCGAACTATGACGGCATCGGCGCCGCGACGTTGGCCAAACTGATCCAGCAGTCGCTGCGCTTCCTGCCCGATGACGGAAGCCTGGAGCTGCTGCCGGCCGAGCGCCTGCGCGCTTTGGGTCTGGCCGGCCTGGTGCCGTCGCTGCAGGCCATCCACCAACCGGACATCGGCACCTCGATCGCCGATCTGCTGTCCGGCCGGCATCCCGCCATCCGGCGCCTGGCGTTCGAGGAGCTGATGGCGCATCATCTGAGCCTCCGCCAGAAACGCACCGCGATCAAATCTAAACCGGCCAGGAGCGTGCGCGCTGATGCGCCGGTGTTGCGGGATTTCCTGGATGCGCTGCCGTTCGCGCTGACCCAGGCGCAGCGGACGGTCATCGCCGAAATACAGCGCGATATGCAGCTCGGCCATCCCATGCTCCGGTTGGTGCAGGGCGATGTCGGCAGCGGCAAGACCGTGGTGGCCGCGATGGCCGCGCTGTCGGTGATCGCCGCCGGCGGGCAGGCCGCCTTGATGGCGCCGACCGAACTGCTGGCCGAACAGCACGCCGCCACGTTCAGCGCCTGGTTCGCGCCGCTCGGCATCGAGGTGGTGTTCCTGGCCGGCAAGCAGACCGCCGCCCTGAAAAGGAAGCATCTGGCACGTATCGCCGACGGCGCGTCGATGATCATCGGCACCCACGCCCTGATGCAGGAGCATGTGCGTTACCGGGACCTGCGTCTGGTGATGGTCGACGAGCAGCACCGTTTCGGCGTGCACCAGCGCCTGAGCCTGCGCGACAAAGGCGATGCCGGCGAGTTCTCGCCGCACCAGCTGATCCTGACCGCTACGCCGATCCCGCGCACGCTGGCCATGTCGGCTTACGCCGATCTGGACGTGTCGGTGATCGACCAGCTGCCGCCGGGGCGCACCCCGGTGCAGACGTCCGCGATGGCCAACAGCCGGCGTGACGAAGTGATCGCCCGTATCGCGGGCCTGTGCCGGCAGGGCCATCAGGTCTACTGGGTCTGCACCCTGATCGACGAATCCGAGGAAATCCAGGCGCAGTCGGCGCAGGCGGCCTTCGAACTGATTTCGCAGAGCCTGCCGGACTGCACGGTGGCGCTGCTGCACGGAAAGGTCCCGGCGGCGGAAAAATCGCGCGTCATGCAGGCTTTCAAGGCCAACCAGGTGCAGGTGTTGGTGGCCACCACGGTCATCGAAGTCGGCGTCGACGTGCCGAACGCCAGCGTGATGGTGATCGAGAACGCCGAACGCCTCGGTCTGGCGCAGCTGCACCAGCTGCGCGGCCGGGTGGGACGCGGTTCGGTGGCATCGCATTGCCTGCTGCTCTACCGCACTCCGCTGTCGGCGATGGCCAAGGAGCGCATCGAGGTGATGCGGCAGACCGACGACGGCTTCCTCATCGCCGAAAAAGACCTGCAGCTGCGCGGCCCCGGCGAACTGCTGGGAACCAGGCAGACCGGCGACATCGGCTACCGCATCGCCGACCTGGCGCGCGATGCCGGCATGCTGCCGGACGTCATCGCGCTGGCGGAGACCATGACCAGCGAGTACCCTGACAATGCGGACCGGCTGGTGCAGCGCTGGATCGGCGTCGCCGCCCGTTTCGCCCAGGCATGAGAATCACACAGGAACCAGGGAACGCGCATGGAAAATAAAATACCGCTGCTGATCGATACCGACCCGGGCGTCGACGACGCCTTGGCGCTGCTGATGGCGTTCAAGAGCGAGCGGCACCGGCTGCTGGGACTGTGCATCACCGCCGGCAACGTCGGGCTCGACCACACCTGCGCCAACGCGCTCAAGCTCTGCGAAGTGGCCGGCATTGACGTGCCGGTCTATCCGGGCTGCGCGCAGCCGCTGGTGTTCGCCGCCGAGGACGCTTCCTACGTGCACGGACGTGACGGCTTCGGGGATATCGATTACATGCCGGCCGACCGGGGCCTGGCGTCTGAACACGCGGCGCTGGCCATCATCCGTGAAGCCAATGACCATGCCGGACAGCTGCTGTTGGTCACCTTGGGTCCGTTGACCAACCTGGCCCTGGCGCTGCGGCTTGATCCGGAACTGCCGAAAAAAATCAAGCGGCTGGTGGTCATGGGCGGGGCGGTGACCGGCAAGGGCAATACATCCATCGCCGCCGAATTCAACATCGCCTTCGACCCCGAGGCCGCGCTGATCGTTTTCGAAGCCTTCGGGCAGATCGAGCTGGTGGATTGGGAAGCGGTGCTCAGGCACGGCTTCCGGCACACCGACGTCAATCAGTGGCTGGCGCATGCGCATCCCCTCGCACGCTTTTACGGCCAGATCTCGCTGAAAACCCGCCAATGGTCGGAGGGCAAACGCGGCGATTACTGGCATAGCGCCGATGCCTTGGCCATGCTGGCGGCCCTGTATCCGGAGCATGTCATTGAAAAGGAAAGGCATTTTGTGCATGTTGAAACCCTGGGCGTACACAGCCGGGGCGCCACTGTGGTGGATTGGTTGGACCGGACGGGCCAACCGGCACAGTGCGATATCCTGCTCAAAGCCGATCAAGGCCGCTTCGAGCGCCTGATTCAGCAGGCCTTGGGGCTGGACTGACTGAATAAACCGCAACAGCGCTTGCCTGAGATGGCGGTATTGGGCTATAATTGCCCTCTTTATTCACGCAAATCCAGTGGGTTCCCCATGAAAGCCGATATCCATCCCCAATACAAAGACGTTGTGTTCCAGGACGTCACGTCCAATTTTGCCTTCCTGACCCGTTCCACGCTGCACAGCAAAGACACCATTGTGTGGGAAGACGGCAAAGAATACCCGCTGATGAAAGTGGAAGTCTCTTCCGCCTCGCATCCGTTCTATACCGGCAAGCAGAAGCTCGTCGATACCAGTGGCCGCGTCGATAAATTCCGCAAACGCTACGCCAAATGATTCCGGAAAAAACCACCTTCGGGTGGTTTTTTTTCGCCTGCCTCAAGCCGATGACGGCATCACACAGCTGTGCGATAATAAGCCACTAAATCAGAAGCCAAAGCCCTTCGAAGGGCATAACAGGAGTTCGCTGTGTCACAGAAAACGTTCTCACTTCAAGCAGGCGAAAAGTCGGTCGAGCTGCCTGTGCTGTCCGGAAGTCTCGGCCCGGATTGCGTCGATATCGGCAAGTTGTACAAAGAGACCGGCGCGTTCACGTACGATCCGGGCTTCATGTCGACCGCCAGCTGCCGCAGCGCGATCACCTACATCGACGGCGACGCCGGCGTTCTGCAGTACCGCGGCTACCCGATCGAGCAGTTGGCCAAGCACTCCAATTTCACCGAGGTCAGCTACCTGCTGATGAACGGAAACCTGCCGAACAAGGCGGAGCTTTCCAAGTTCGAACATGAAGTCACCCATCACAGCATGATGCACGAGGCGTTCCGCACCTTCCTGTACGGCTTCCGCCACGACGCCCACCCGATGGCGATGATGACCGGCATGCTCGGCTCGCTGGCCGCGTTCTACCACAGCGATCTGAACCTGGAAGACCCGGAAGAGCGCCGCATGGCCGCCATCCGCCTGCTGGCGAAAGTGCCGACCATCGCCGCCGCCTGTTACCGTTATTCCATCGGCTGGCCGATCCGTTATCCGAAGAACAATCTCGAGTACGTCGACCGCTTCCTGCACATGATGTTCGAAGTGCCGAGCGAGCCCCTGCATCTCAAGCCGGTCGCCGCCAAGGCCCTCGACCTGCTGTTCATCCTGCACGCCGACCACGAACAGAACGCCTCGACCTCGACCGTGCGTCTGGTCGGCTCGACCGGCGCCAATCCGTATGCCTGCGTCGCCGCCGGCGTGGCGGCGCTTTGGGGCCCCGCACACGGCGGCGCCAACGAAGCGGTGCTCGAGATGCTCAATGAGATCGGCCGCCCCGAAAACGTCGGCAGCGCCATCGCCAAGGCCAAGGACAAGGAATCCGGCTTCCGCCTGATGGGCTTCGGCCACCGTGTCTACAAGAATTTCGACCCGCGCGCCAAGATCATCCGCGAAATGTGCCATGAAGTGCTGAACGAGCTGGGCGTCAACGACCCGCTGCTGGAAGTGGCGATGCGCCTGGAAGAGGCCGCCCTCAAGGATGAATACTTCATCCAGCGCAAGCTGTATCCGAACGTCGATTTCTATTCGGGCATCATCTACAAGGCCCTGGGCATCCCGACCGAAATGTTCACGGTGATGTTCGCCATCGCCCGCACCGCCGGCTGGGTGTCGCATTGGCTCGAACAGCAGAACGACCCGGAAAACAAGATCGGCCGTCCGCGCCAGATCTACACCGGCGCCGTCAACCGCGAATACGCGCCGCTCATCCAGCGATGAGAAAACGCCCCGGACGGGGCGTTTTTTTTTCGGTACGCAAAGCCGGGGCGGTCAGAAAATATCGTAGGCCTGTTCTGAATAGTCCTTGTAGTTCTCGCTGGACGGCACACCCTGCATCTCCTGGTCGTACTGTTCCGCCTTGTGGTATTCGCCGTTGGCGGACTTGACCAGCCCGCTTGGCGGATCCATGTTCTTCAAGGGTACGTCCTGCAGCGCTTCGCGCATGTAGTTGATCCAGATCGGCAGCGCCGCGCGGCCGCCGTATTCGCCATAACCCAGGGTCTTGTAATTGTCCTTGCCGACCCAGACGGTGGTGACCAGGTCGCCGCCGAACCCGGAGAACCAGGCGTCGCGGTGGTCATTGGTCGATCCGGTCTTGCCGCCGATGTCGGCGCGCTCGAGAACCATGGCCTCGACCGCCGTGCCGCGTTTGACCACATCCAGCATCATGTCGCTGATCATGTAGGCGTTGCGGGCATCAACCGTATGCGGCGCCAGCGCCACCTCGGACGGCCCGACGAAACTGGGGTCGAAGGACGCGCTGCTGCCGATCAGCTCCTCGGTCTTCAGCCCTTCCGAGCTCAGGTCGAAGCCATCGACCACCGTGGCCTTGCTGACGTCGCCGGCCAGCCGTTCCGGGCACAGCGCGCAGGCGCGTTTGGGATGTGTATAGGCCACCATGACGCCGTTGGAATTGCTGATGCTCTGGATGAAGTAAGGCTCGACCAGGTACCCGCCGTTGGCGAGCACGGTGTAGCCGCGCGCGATCGACAGCGGGGTCAGTGACGCGGTGCCGAGCGACATCGACAGGTTGGCGGGCAGGCTGGTCTTGCTGAAGCCGAATTTGGTGATGTAGTCGCGCGCGTAATTCACCCCGATGCCGTCCAGCAGGCGGACGGAAACCAGGTTGCGCGATTGCACCAGGGCCTCGCGCAGGCGCATCGGGCCGCGGAAGCCGCCTCGGTCGTTCTGCGGACGCCAGACGTTGCCCTTCCGGTCCTTGAACACCACCGGCGCGTCCAGCACCACGCTGGACGGCGAATAGCCGCGGTCGAAGGACGCCGCGTACACGAACGGCTTGAAGCTCGACCCCGGCTGCCGTTTCGCGGAGGTCACCCGGTTGAAGTTCGAGGTGGAGTAGGAGAAGCCGCCGACGATGGCACGCAGCGCGCCGTCTTCCGGCTGCAGCGAAACCAGCGCCGCCTGTGCCGCGGGAATCTGCGCCAGCCGGTAATTGCCGCCGGATTTGTCCAGGCGAACGACATCTCCTGCCTTGACGGCGCCGGACAGGCTTTTGCCGGTGCCATCGGCGGCACTGGCGCCGATGTCCACCTCTCGGCCGTCGACCAACAGCAGCGTGGCGCGGCTGTTCGAGGCCGAAAGCACCAGCGCGGCCGGCAGCCAATCAATCAGTGGCAACCTGCGCAGTTCGGCCTTGAGCTCCGGCCGGCTTTTACCGGCCAGCGCGATCTTGGCTTCCGCGCCCCGCCAGCCGTGCCGGCGGTCATACTGCATCAGGCCGGTTCGAACGGCTTGTTCAGCCGCCAGCTGGTCTTTGCTGTGGACCGTGGTGGTTACCCTGAAGCCGCCGGTGCTGGCGCGTTCACCGTAACGGCGGACCATTTCGATCCGGACCATTTCGGCCAGATAGGGCGCATGCAGCTGCGTCGGCTGTTCATGCCGCTTGGCGGTATTGGGCTCGGCCTGGGCGGCGAGCATCTCGTCCCGGCTGATGAAGCCTTCCTCGGCCATGCGCTGCAGGATGTAATCGCGCCGGATCATCGACCGTTCCGGGTTGCTGATCGGATTGCCGCTTGACGGGAATTTGGGTATGCCGGCCAGGGTGGCGGTTTCGGCCAGACTCAGCTGGCTGAGCTTCTTGCCGTAATAATAATCGGCCGCCGCCACGATGCCGTAGGAGCGGTTGCCGAAAAATATCTTGTTCAGGTAAAGGCCCAGGATCTCGTCCTTGGTCAGCTCCTTTTCCATCTTCAGCGCCAGCAGCATTTCCTTGAGCTTTCGGAAATAACTGTACTCGTTGGTCAGGTAGAAATTCCGGGCCACCTGCTGGGTGATGGTGCTGCCGCCCGGAACACGCGAATCGCTGGTGCTGGCCGTCAGCCAGACCGCCCTGACGATGCCGCGCCAGTCCACGCCGATGTGCTTGTAGAAGTGGGCGTCCTCGACCGCGATCACCGCGTTTTTGGTGCGCGCGGGCACATCGTCGATATGCACCGGGTATCGGCGGGTTTCACCGAATTCGGCGATGAATTTTCCATCCCTGCTGTAAACCGTCAGCGGCATCTGCCAGTCGATGCGCTTCAGTTCAGTGACGTCCGGCAGCCCGGGCATGACGGCGAAATAGACGATGGCACCGGCCACCAGCAGCCCGCCCAGGCCCAATACCGCCAGCCCGATCAGCCATTTGAGAATTTTCGCCATTGTCATATTCGTGATGTAATTAACATTGGAATAATTGTAACTCTTCTATAATGGCCAAAGGGTACAAAGCGGGCGATGGGGGTTTTTTAGGGCAATTTGGCTAAAAAACTTGCTAAAAAGATAAAAATCGTTATCTAATGTATTGGAATAAGAATGGCATTTAAATGTCTAATTGGGGGAACCAGTGCAATTATTCGGTGAACAATCAGCGCCGTTGATCGGAATTGATATCAGCTCTGCGGCCGTAAAGGTGCTTCAGCTCAGTCAGACGGCAGGACGCTACCGCGTTGAACATTATGGCGTCGAGCCATTGCCGCCAAACTCCGTCAACGACAAGAACATCACGCAGGTCGAAGTGGTCGGCGCCGCCATCAAGCGCGCCGTCGCCAAGTCGGGCAGCAAATCGAAGTTCGCCGCCGTGGCCGTATCGGGCTCCTCGGTGATCACCAAGGTCATCACGGTGACCGGCGGTCTCGATGAAGTCTCCATGGAGCAGCAGGTCTTCGACGAAGCGTCGAACCACATTCCCTACCAGATGGATGAGGTAAGCCTGGATTTCGAGGAATTGGGCCCCATCCCGAACACCGACTCGGTGCAGGTCATGATCGCCGCGGCACGCACCGAAAACGTCGAAGCCCGGCAGGCCGCGCTGGAGTACGCCGGTCTGACCGCGAAAGTGGTCGACGTCGAGGTGTTCGCGGTCGAGAACGCGTTCAAGCTGATCTCCAACCAATTGGACATACCGGCCGGCGGCCTGACCGCCATCGTCGATATCGGCGCCAACCTGACCACCCTGAACATCATCAAGGACGGCCGCAGCATCTATTCGCGCGACCAGGTGTTCGGCGGCAAACAGCTGTCCGATGAAATCATGCGGCGTTACGGCCTGAGCTTCAACGAAGCGGGCGCCGCGAAAAAACTCGGCGGCCTGCCGGAAAGCTATGAATCGGAAGTGCTGGAACCTTTCAAGGAAGGCGTGGCCCAGCAGATCAGCCGCCTTCTGCAGTTTTTCTATTCGGGCAGCGATTACACCCGCGTCGATCAGATCGTCCTGGCCGGCGGCTGCGCCGCGATCAGCGGCATGGACCGGGTGGTCGAGCAGCATCTGGGCGTCGGCACCGTGGTCGCCAATCCCATCGCCAGCATGACGGTCAGCCCGAGGGTGCAGGCGCACGCGCTGGCGGCCGATGCGCAGGCCTTGCTGATTGCCTGCGGCCTTGCTTTGAGGAGTTTTGACTGATGGCCAAGATAAATCTTCTGCCCTGGCGTGAAGAGCGCCGGAAATCCCTGCAGCGCCATTTCAACGGCATGCTGGGCCTGTCGCTGATCGCCGGTGTGCTGCTCGGCGCATTGGTATACCTGTACTACTCCGGCCAGGTCACCGGCCAGATCCAGCGCAATGACCTGCTGCGCCAGGAAATCGCGGCGGTCGAGGTCAAGATCAAGGAGATCGAAGAGCTCGATAAGCGCAAGGAAAGCCTGCTGTCGCGCAAGCGCGTCATTGAAGAGCTGCAGGGCAAACGCTTCGAGATGGTCAGTCTGTTCAGCGAACTGGCCAAGACCATCGCCGACGGCGCCCAGATCACCACCATCAAGCAGTCCGGCGCCGACCTGACCATTCAGGGCCGTGCCCAGTCGAATGCCCGCGTCAGCAGCTACATGAAGAACATCATGGCTTCGCCGGTGATCAACGATCCCGACCTGACGGTCATCGAGGCCAGGGGCGGCGACCGCTCGCTGCCTTATGAGTTCATCCTGAACGCAAAAGTGAAGAAACCGGCCGCCGAAACGGAAGAGATCGGCGCGCTGCCGGCAGAAGGAGCCAGCCAATGAAAAACATTGACTTGAGGGACATCAACTTCAAGACCTCCGGGTCGTGGCCGATGCAGCTTAAATACGCGGTCTGCGTGTTCGTCGTGTTCATCATCCTGCTGCTGTCCTGGTTCCTGATGATCAAGGACAAACGCGACGAGATGCTGAACCTCATGAACGAGGAGACCACGCTGAAAGCGGACTTCGAAAACAAGCAGGCGCGTGCCGCCAACCTCGAACCGTTGAAGCAGCAGCTTGCCCAGATGGAAATCATCCTCCAGCAGATGCTGCGCCAGCTGCCGAGCAAAAACGAAATGCCGGACCTGATCGTCGACGTGTCGCAGCAGGCCTTGGCCAGCGGCATCACCAACGAACTGTTCCAGCCGGGCCCGGAAGAGCCGAAGGAATTCTACGCCGAGAAGCCGATTTCCATCCGCATGGTCGGCGGCTACCATCAGTTCGGCGCATTCATGAGCGGCGTGGCCTCGTTGCCGCGCGTGGTCATCATGACCATGCACGACATCTCCCTGAAGCCGCGCGGCACTAACAACGATTTGCTTGAAATGGCGGGCACCATCAAAACCTACCGCTACCTCGATCCTGACGAGCAGGATGCCGCTTCAACCGCTCCTGTGGAGGTGAAGTAATCATGATCAGTTCGATAAAACGGAAACGCTGGTTGCTTCTCGCGTCGGCCCTGCTGCTGACGGCCTGCACCAAGGGTGACTCCGATCTGCGCGAGTGGCTGAATGTGGTGAAGAACCGCCCGGCGCCGCCGCTGGATCCCCTTCCCGTGATCGAGGAGCCGCCGGTGCTGGTGTATACGCCCGACGGCCTGCGCGATCCGTTCGGCAAGCCGCCGATGAACAGGATGGCCAGCACGGGCGGGCCGAGCCCCGATTTAAACCGCCGCCGCCAGCCTTTGGAGGCGTTCACCCTGGACAGCTTGAGCATGGTCGGCACGATCGGTTCGGGCTCCGGATTGGTCGGCCTTGTGCTGGCCCCGGACAAGGTCACGTACCGCGTCCAACCGGGCGCCTACATTGGACAAAGCGACGGCCGGATACTCTCGGTTACACCATACCAAATCGACTTGGTGGAGTTAGTGCCGGATGGCAGCGGCGGCTGGCTTGAGCGAGAAGCGCATATTGCTATGGACGAATTAAATAGTGGGGATAAGAAATGACAAACATTTTCATCAAAAAAACCAACGGCAAACGCGCCACCTCGGGATTCCTGGGCGCGGCTCTCTGTTTAATGCTCGCCCAACAGGCTTTTGCGGCCAACACCTTGAAAGAGGTGAAAACCACAAGTCAGGCTGATGGTAAAACGGCCATCACCATGCGTTTCGCCGATCCGATCGGTGACGTGAAGGCCTTCAGCACCGATAATCCGCCGCGGATCGCCATCGACCTGCCGGACACCCAGAACGGATTGGCCCAGAAAAAGCAGCTGATCAGCTCGGGACTGGCCAAATCGGTCAGCACCGTCGAAGCCGGCGGCCGCACCCGCGTCATGGTCGAGCTGTCAAAAAGCGCTTCGTACCGGACGCAGTCGGTCGGCGATACGCTGGTACTGACCATTGACGGCAAGTCCACCGCCCAGAACGCTGTCGCGGTCTCGGCCATTGACTTCAAGCGTGCCGAAAACGGCGCGGGCCGCCTGGTGGTCAAATTCAGTGATTCAGGCGCTGCCGCCAGCATCAAGGAATACGGCACCGAAATCGTGTTGGACATCAACAATGCCCAGCTGCCTGCCGACCTGCGCCAGAAGATGGACGTCGCCGGCTATTCCACGCCGGTGCTGAACATCGATGCGCGCGATGAAAAAGGCAAGACACGCCTGGTCATCAACACCAAAGGCAAAGCCGATTTGATGGCTTACCAGACCGGCAATGAATATGTGGTGGAAATCACGCCGAAAGGCGCGCAGGTAGCCGGTACGGCCGGTAAAGCCAGTGTCGCCCGCACCGGCGCCATCTCGAACGGCAAGGCGAGCTCCGGGTATTCCGGCCGTCCAGTGACCTTCAACTTCCAGGACGTACCGGTCCGCACGGTGCTTCAGCTGATCGCCGAAGAGTCCAAATTGAACATCGTGGCCGCCGATACGGTGTCCGGCAACGTGACCCTGCGTCTGGTCAACGTGCCTTGGGATCAAGCACTGGAAATCGTGCTGCGTGCCAAAGGCCTGGACCAACGCCGTGACGGCAATGTCGTCTGGGTCGGTCCGCAGGCTGAGATCGCTTCCTATGAGCAGGCCAGGGACGAAGCACGTATCGGCAAGGAAATCCGTCAGGAAACCGTCACCGAATACATCCAGATCAACTACGGCAATGCCGAAGCGATCGCCAAGCTGCTGACCGATGACGCAAAAACCGGTCAACAGGGCGGTGGCGGTGGCGGTGTATCCGCATCCATCGGCGGCGCGTCGGTTTCCTCCTCACGCGGCTTCCTGTCGCCGCGCGGCAGCGTCAGTTTCGATCCGCGCACCAACACCCTGCTGTTGATCGACATTCCGCGTAAAGTCGTCGAAATCAAGAAGATGCTGTTGATCCTTGACCGCCCGGTCGACCAGGTCCTGATCGAGGCCCGCGTCGTGGTGGCCGGCGATTCCTTCGCCCGCGAGCTGGGTGCGAAATTCGCCATCGGTTCGGCCAGCTCCAATCCCGCCAACGCGGGCGACAGCACCGGATTCGAAACCTTCCTGAATACCGTGTCCAATCCGGCCGGCATCCTGAACTTCACCAACTCGAACCTGGACATCGAACTGCAGGCGATGGAAACCAACGGCAAGGGCGAGGTCGTCTCCAATCCACGTGTCATCACCTCCAACCAGAAGGAAGCGGTGATCCGTCAAGGCGAGGAAGTCGGTTACGTGACGCTGCAACCCCAAACAGGTACAAATGGCATCCAGCAGTCGACGGTGGAGTTCAAGGATGTCTTGCTTGAGCTCAAGGTCACCCCGACCATCACCCAGGACGGGCGCGTCTACATGAGCATTTTCGTCAAGAAGGACGAGGTCAAGAGCTATCTGAGCACGCCGACCGGCGATGTGCCGCAGATCGCCAAGCGCGAAGTCAGCACCGCGGTCCTTCTGGACAACGGCCAGACCGTCGTGATCGGCGGCGTCTACGAGTTCAGGAACCGCGAGGACGTCAGCAAAGTACCGTTCCTCGGCGATATCCCGTTCTTCGGCACGTTCTTCAAGAACAAGAACAAACAGCTTGAGAAGGCGGAGCTGCTGATTTTCGTCACGCCGCGCATACTGGTGCCGGTCAACCGTACGACCGTATCGACGGGCGTCGGGCGTGCAGACCGTAACTGAGGCGATACAATGGAAGAAAGGCCGCGAAAGCGGCCTTTTTTTCGCTCAACGGAAACAGCGAAATCGGCTTTCGGTTAAAATAGCGCATTCCCCGCACGAGCCGAGTCCATGAGCACATCCCGTAACGAACTGGCCAACGCCATCCGTTTTCTCGCCATCGACGCCGTGGAAGCGGCCAAGTCCGGCCATCCGGGCATGCCGATGGGTATGGCGGACATCGCGGAAGTGCTGTGGAACGACTTCTACAAACACAATCCGAATAATCCGAAATGGTTCAACCGCGACCGCTTCGTGCTTTCCAACGGCCACGGCTCGATGCTGCACTACGCGCTCCTGCACCTGTCGGGCTACGATCTGCCGATCGAGCAGCTGAAGCGTTTCCGGCAGCTGCATTCATTGACTGCCGGCCATCCGGAGGCCTCGGAAAC
>DATMWF010000216.1:0-1878 GCA_035562675.1 Arenimonas sp.
CTTCGCCGAACAGGCGCGGCAAGGCAGCCAAGCGCGCCAACAGCAGCTGAAGTCGGAGCAGCAGCTGGAAACCATCACCGACGTGACCCCCGAAGACGTGCTTCAGACCATGCAGCGCTATGGTGTGCGGCGCTTGATCCACGGCCATACCCACCGCCCTGCCCGTCATGCCCTCCTGGTCCAGGGCCAGGCGGCCGAGCGCATAGTGTTGGGTGATTGGTACCAGCAGGCCTCAAGCCTGGTCGTTTCCGGCGACCGGCTGACCCTCAGTTCTGCCCCAGCAGACTGATTTCGCGCATCTCGTACGCGGTGAACCCTGAGCGGGCACGCGCCTCGATGTTGTAGGGGCCGCGCACGGCGCCTTTGGCATGCACTTTCAGCAAGGCGATGAATTCCGTTTCCGGATCCTTGTTTTCAAGCCGGCAGCACCGGTTGAACCACTGCGTTCCGATCGCCACATGCCGGACTTCCTCGGCCAGGATCACTTCCAGCACGGCCACCGACGCATGGTCGTGCAACTGCCTGAGTTTATCGATCATGCCCGGGGTCACGTCCAGTCCACGCGCCTCCAGCAGGCGTGGCACCAGGGCCATGCGCGACAGGCAGGAATCGCGGGTTTTTTCAGCCATCTCCCATAAGCCGTTATGGGCCATGAACGCGCCGTAAGCGAAACCCAGCTGCGCGAGCCGGTCCTGCAGCAGCCGGAAGTGACGCGCTTCGTCGACGGCGACGCTGGCCCAGTCCAGATAGAACGCCATCGGCATGCCGTCAAAACGCTGCGTGGCGTCCAGGGCCAGGTTGATGGCGTTGAATTCGATATGGGCGATGGCATGCAGCAACGCAGCCCGGCCCTCGAGGGTGCCCAACCCGCGCCGCGGCACGTCCCGCGGCAGCACCAGCGCCGGCAGGTCGGGCCGTCCGGGCGCACTGAAGCCGGCAAAAACAGCGGAAGGATCGACGCAGGGCTCCGGACCCTGCAACGCCTCCTCAAGCCGGCGTACGGCGTTGAGCTTGCGCCCGACGTCGGCCTGCAATAACGCGTCATAGGCAAGCTGGCGCAGTTCGACGGGCATGCGTGACGCGCAAGCGCTAGGCTTGCTTGCCCTTGGCGCCATCGGCACGGTTCTTTTCAAGTTTTTCGAAATAGCCCGCGTCGATTCCGGTGACATACTCGCCGGTGAAGCAGGACGAATCGAAATGGCTGATCTTGTGTTTCGGCCCGGATACGGCATCTTCGAGGTCGGCGATGTCCTGGTAAATCAGCCAATCGCAGCCCAACACCTGCTGGATTTCCTCCTCGCTGCGGCCGTGCGCGACCAGCTCGGAGGCGGCCGGCATGTCGATGCCGTAAACATTCGGGAAGCGCACCGGCGGCGCGGCGGAAGCCAGATAGACCTTACGGGCGCCCGCTTCACGCGCCATCTGCACGATCTGCTGCGAGGTGGTGCCGCGCACGATGGAATCGTCCACCAGCAGCACCACGCGGTCCTTGAATTCGAGCGGGATGGGGTTGAGCTTGCGCTTGACCGACGCCGCGCGCTGGCTCTGCCCGGGCATGATGAAGGTGCGGCCGATGTAACGGTTCTTGATGAAGCCTTCGCGGTACTTGACGCCCAGCAGGTTGGCGATTTCCAGGGCCGCATCACGCGAAGTGTCCGGAATCGGGATGACGGTGTCGATGTCGTGGCCGGGACGCAGGCGCAGGATTTTCTCGCCGAGCTTCACGCCCATGCGCATCCGCGCCTTATGCACCGAGATGTCATCCATCATCGAGTCCGGGCGGGCGAAATAGACGAACTCGAATATGCACGGCGTGTGTTTCCGGTCCGGCGCCGCCTGATGGCTGAACAGCTCGCCCTGCTCGCTGACCACCACCGC
>DATMWF010000217.1:0-3103 GCA_035562675.1 Arenimonas sp.
ACGCACCGACCCGCGACGCGCTGGCGGCCGAGCTGTCGCTGGCTGTGCTGGATGACAACGTCCAGGTGGCCAAGGGCGGCCAGGTCTGGCTGTTCGCGGTCAAGCCGCAGGTGATGAAGGCAGTCTGCGCGGAACTGCGGGAAACGGCGCAGGCGCAGAAACCGTTGATCATCTCGATTGCCGCCGGCATCACCGCCACGCAGCTGGAAGCCTGGCTCGGCGGCGACCTGCCGGTGGTCCGCGTGATGCCCAACACACCGGCCCTGCTGGGTGCCGGCGCCAACGGCCTGTACGCAAACGCCCGGGTCGATGACGGACAGAAACAGATCGCCGAACAGCTGTTCCAGGCCACCGGCCTGTGCACGTGGATAGGCGATGAAGCCCTGATGGACACCGTCACCGCGCTTTCAGGCAGCGGCCCGGCCTATGTGTTCCTGCTGTGCGAGGCGATGCAGGCGGCGGCGGAGAAACAAGGCCTTCCGGCCGATGCCGCGCGCGCCCTGGCGGTGCAGACGTTCGTGGGCGCCGCGAAAATGCTCAGCGAATCCGGTGAGACGGCCGATGTCCTGCGCCAGCGCGTGACCTCGCCGAACGGCACCACGCACGCCGCGGTCAGCGCCTTCGAACAGGGCGGACTGCGGGCACTGGTGCAGACCGCACTGGATGCCGCGACCGCGCGCGGCGTGGCGCTCAGCAAGGAAAACGATTAGGCGCCGGCGAAGGCCTGGATATGCCGGGCCATTTCATTGATGCCATCGGTCAACGCAGCCGGCCCCGGCTGCAGGATGATCGGCGATTTGATTTCGAACAACCGCTGGTGCCGGACGGCGGCTATGTCCTGCCAGCCTGCGCGGGCCGCGACTTTTTCCGGACGGAATTTCTTGCCGCACCAGGAGCCGAAGATGATGTCGGGGTCACGCGCGATGACCTGCGCACCGTCGGCCATGATGCGGTGCTTGGCCAGGGATTCGGCCGCCAGCTCCGGAAAGATGTCGTCGCCGCCGGCGATTCGCACCAGCTCCGCCACCCATTGGATGCCTGAGATCAAAGGCTCGTCCCATTCCTCGAAATACACTTTGGGACGGACCGGCAGGCGCGCGGCGCGCGCGGCGACGGCATCGAGGTTCATCCGCAGCGTATCGGCATAGGCGCGGGCTTTATCGGCCGCGCCGACCAGGGCGCCGAGCCGCTGCACGTAATCGAGGATGCCATCGACGCTGCGGTGGTTGCTGATCCACACCTCCACGCCCTGCTTGATCAGGGCGCTGGCGATGTCGGCCTGGATGTCGGAAAAGCCGATGACGAAGTCCGGCTTGAGCGCCAGGATCTCGCCGATCTTGGCGCTGGTGAATGCGCTGACTTTCGGCTTTTCGCGGCGCGCTGCCGCAGGCCGCACGGTGAACCCGGAGATGCCGACGATGCGGTCCTGCTCGCCGAGCGCATACAGCGTCTCGGTCGGCTCCTCGGTCAGGCAGACGATCCGGCGAGGACCGATCACGGATACAGCATGCCCAAGGTCCAGACGCCGTCCACGCGCTCGTAGCATTGGCGTTCGTGCAGGCGGAAACGCGCTCCGTACCAGAATTCGATGCGCTCAGGCACGATGCGGAAACCCGACCAGTGCGGAGGCCGCGGCACATCCATGCCCGCATATTGCTTCTCGACCTCAGCCACACGTTCTTCGAAGACGTCACGCGAAGCCAGCGGCTGGGACTGCAGGGATGCCCAGGCGCCGATCTGGCTGCCGCGCGGACGCTGGGCGAAGTAATCGTCGGCTTCGGCCGCGCTGACCGGCTCGACCGTGCCTTCGATCTTGACCTGCACGCCTTCCATCAGGAATTTCCAGTGGAACAGCAGCGCCGCCTGGGGGTTGGCCGCCAGCTGCCGGCCTTTGCGTGAATTGAAATTGGTGAAGAACACGAAGCCGCGCGCATCGACGGCTTTCAGCAGCACGGTGCGGGCGGCGGGCCGGCCGTCGCGGCCGACGGTGGCCACGGTCATCGCGGTCGGTTCGGGGTCCTGGCTCTGCTGGGCCTGTTCCAGCAGCGCGTTGAATGTTTCCAAAGCTTGTTTGTATAGGGCGTCCATGGCTTACTCCTGAAAGATTCTGGGTTATTGTCGCTGAAATCCGGGCCGTGCCTTCTGATTTGAATCAAGTGCCGACCGGGGCAATGCCGCCCTGCGGATAACTCTGCCGGTAGCTGGGATACACAGGCCGCCAGCCGGTGGCTTTCAACCGGGCATTGTCCACCTTCCTGCCCGTGGCCTGCGTCTGCGGTGCAGGCAGGGCCGGCAGCCCATGTCGCTCACGGATCCAGTTGGCCACGGCGATCTGCAAAGCCGGCTCGTCGTCGTTGACGTTGTAGACCGGGTCCAGGCCGGAGCGGTCCATCAGGTGGGAAATCGCGGCGGCGGCATCATCGATATGGATGCGGTTGGTCCAGGTGTTGTGGATGCCCTCACCCAGCAGCGCCCTGTTGACCAGCATATGCCGGCCGGGCCCGGTGATGCCGCTGAGCCGCAGCACGGTATTTCCCGGCCGGCTCAAACACAGCTGTTCGGCTTCGCGCAGCACGCGGCCGTTGAAGCTGACGGCCTCGGCCGGGCTGTCCTCATCCACCCATTGCCCTTCGTCCTGCGCGTATACCGCCGTGGAGCTGACGAACAGGACACGTTTGGGCCGCAGGCTCTGCAAGGCGGTGCGCAGGGCATCCACATACATCCGCCGGTAGCACGGTTCGGAACGCTCATCCGGCGTCGGGCAGAACAGCAGCACATCGGGATCGGCCGGCAGCAGGCGCAGGGTTTCGGTGTCCTGCATGTCGCCCTGCAACGCATGGATGCCCGCGGGCATCGGCAGTTTCCTGCGCCGCAGCGCCCATACATCATCCTGCAGGCCGGCACGTAATGCCGCGACACGCTGGCCGAGATCGCCGGCACCAAGCACAACAAGAGATAAGGTCATGGCAGACTCCGCAAACTCAGCGCTCAATGTTAGCATTGTGGAATGAACGCCATGTCAAACCTGATTCTGATCGGCCCGATGGGTGCCGGAAAAACCACCAACGGCAAGTGGTTGGCCAGGCAATTGGGCAAGACCTTC
>DATMWF010000218.1:0-1858 GCA_035562675.1 Arenimonas sp.
TACCAGCCCATCCCGTTCGTCTTGCGCGGCTACGGAGCAGGCGCTAAAGTGACTGCAGCGGGCGTGTTCAGCGATGTAATGCGCACATTGGGCTGGCAACAAGAGATCTGATCGATGACGCGTTACTATGCACCGGCCTCCACCGGCAATTTCACGGTGGGCTTCGACCTGCTGGGCCTGGCCCTGGCGCCGGAATCCGGCGCGCTGCTCGGCGACGTCCTGTCGATTGATGCGCAAAATCCGCTTGAAGCGCTGTCGCTGGCGGTTTCAGGCCGTTATGTGCATCAATTGCCGGCGGATGCACGGCAGAACGTGGTGTTTTCCTGCCATCAGGCGTTTGAACGTTTGCTGGAAATGCGCTTGCCGCGCTTCGCCATGCATTTGGAAAAAAACCTGCCGGTCGGCAGTGGGCTGGGATCCAGCGCCTGTTCCATCGTGGTCGCCTGCCACGCCTTGAACGAGGCTTTCGGCCGGCCCCTGGACCAGGAACGCCTGTTGCAGCTGATGGCCCGCTGCGAAGGCGGCATCAGCGGCTCGATCCATTACGACAACGTGGCACCTTCGGTTTTCGGCGGCCTGCAGCTGATGCTGCCGCACAGCGCAAAAATCAGCCGGCATCTGCCGTGGTTCGGGCACTGGCGGGTGGTGGTCTGCTATCCGGGCACAACGGTCTCCACCAAGGCCGCGCGCGAGGTCATGCCGGCTACGGTCGAGCGCGCCACTGCGGTGGCGTTCGCCGGCCTGCTCAGCCGGTTCGTCAGCGCGCTGTATGCCGGTGATGAGGCCGAGGCCTTGGACAGCCTGCAGGATGTGCTGGCCGAGCCGCACCGCCAGGCGCTGATTCCCGAGTTGATGCCGTTGCGTGCGCTGTTCACCGGCCAGGGCATCGCGCATCTGGGCATCTCAGGCTCCGGCCCGACCTTGTTCGCGCTCTGCACCAGCGACGGTCAGGCGCAGACGGCCGCGCAGCTGTTCGCCGCACACTACGAAAAAAACGCCGACGCCATGACGCACATCTGCCGCATCGCGGAATCCGGCGTGCGCGCCCTATGAAACTGGTCAATCTGAACGACCCCGGTCAGCAGGTCAGCTTCCTGGAGGCGGTGCGTCTGGGCCTGGGTGAGCGCCAAGGCCTGTTCTTTCCTGACCGCTGGCCGGCTCCCGACATGCCGGAACTGCTGCAGATGCCCTTGGTGCCCCGCAGCATCGCGCTGTTCAAGGCCTTGATCGGCGATGAAGTGGACGATGCCGGTTTGGCGGATATGGTGCAGGGGGCCTTCACGTTTCCAGCGCCGCTGGTGCCGGTCACCGGCCATGTGGCCTGTCTGGAGCTGTTCCATGGCCCGACGCTGGCCTTCAAGGACTTCGGCGCGCGCCTGATGGCGCGGGCGCTGGCCTTGGCACAGGCCAGGCAGCGCATCACGCGCACCACCATCGTCACCGCGACATCGGGCGATACCGGTGCGGCGGTGGCACAGGCGTTTTACCGGCAGCCGAACGTCGCGGTGATGATCCTGTTCCCGGAAGGCAAGATCAGCCCGCTGCAGGAGAAACTGTTCACCACCCTCGGCGGCAACATCAAAACCCTGGCCGTGCAGGGTGATTTCGACGACTGCCAGGCTTTGGTCAAGCAGGTGTTCGAGGACCGGGAGCTGGTGGCCGCGTTGAATGTCAATTCGGCCAACTCCATCAACATCAGCCGCATTTTCGCGCAGGTCTGCTATTACCTCGAAGCCTTCGCGCAGCTCGATCCGGCGCAGCGCCGGCAGGCGGTGTTCGCGGTGCCCAGCGGCAATTTCGGCAACCTGACCGCCGGCCTGATCGCCAAGGTCCTCGGCCTGCCGGTCAAGCGCTTCAT
>DATMWF010000219.1:0-1719 GCA_035562675.1 Arenimonas sp.
CGCAGCATGCCGGCATCAAGCGTCGATGCGAAAGCGGCCTCCTCGGCCTTGAGCGCCTGTTCGATCAGGCCGCGTTTGGCGATGAGTTCCGGATAGGCTTCGCCCATTTTGTCGATGAGCGGCTGCAGCATGCGCCAGAAAAGACCCTCGCTCTGCAACGCGCCGAGCTTCCAGATATGACGGATGGCACGCCGTATGATGCGGCGCAGCACATAGCCGCGGCCCTCGTTCGACGGCAGCACGCCGTCGACGATCAGGAAGCTGCAGGCGCGGATGTGGTCGGCGATGACGCGCAGGGATTTATTGCCGGTATCGGCGGTGCCGGTCAGCGCGGCGGCGGCCTGGATCAGGTGCGCGAACAAATCGATTTCGTAGTTGCTATGGACATGCTGGAGGACCGCGGCGATACGCTCCAGTCCCATACCGGTGTCGACGCACGGCGCCGGCAACGGCAGCAGCGTGCCGTCCGGCTGGCGGTCGAACTGCATGAACACGTTGTTCCAGATTTCGATGTAACGGTCGCCATCCTCATCGGGAGAGCCCGGCGGGCCGCCGAAGATATGCGCGCCGTGGTCGTAGAATATTTCAGTGCACGGCCCGCAGGGACCGGTGTCGGCCATCTGCCAGAAATTGTCGGAGGCGTAAGGCGCGCCCTTGTTATCGCCGATGCGGATGATGCGCTCGGACGGCAGGCCGATTTCGATATGCCAGATGTCGTATGCTTCGTCATCGGTGTGGTAGATGGTGACCAGCAGCTTGTCTTTCGGCAGTTTCCAGACGCCTGTCAGCAGTTCCCATGCGTAATGGATGGCTTCTTTCTTGAAATAGTCACCGAAACTGAAATTGCCCAGCATTTCGAAGAAGGTATGGTGGCGCGCGGTGTAGCCGACCTGGTCGAGATCGTTGTGCTTGCCGCCGGCGCGCACACAACGCTGCGAACTCACGGCCCGGGTGTAGCTGCGTTTCTCGGCGCCGAGGAATACATCCTTGAACTGCACCATACCGGCGTTGGTGAACAGCAAGGTAGGGTCGTTGCCGGGCACCAAGGGGCTGGACGGCACGATGGCATGGCCTTTGGATGCGAAGAAATCCAGGAAGTCCTGGCGGATTTGCGCACTGGAACGCGTGGTTGGGTTTGTCATGGTGAGCCTAAGGAAATCGGATGATTCAGGCGCAAAATACGCCTCTAGGCTTTGATTTTAAACCATTTAACGTGGATTTCTAAGCGCTTTAAGCGATTAATTCCTGCGATTCCGGCCATTCACGGACTTTTACCGCGGAATACGCGGTTTTTTGATCGAATCCCCGCCGCAGCAGGAAATCGACGGCTTTTCGGGCTTGGTTGGGGTCCTGCTGTATTTTCCGCAAATACCGCCTGGCCACAAGGCCCTGCGCCATTTCCAACCAGTCACAGTCTAGGGCACAAACGGCCTGATCGATAAGATCCGAAGCCAGGCTGTGCTGGTGCATTTCGGCGCGGATGCGCTGCGGGCCGTAGCCGGCTGATTGCCTGGAGCGGGCTAAAGCGAAAGCGAAGCGCTCGTCATTCTGGAAATCCTGCCGCGAAAGGGCTTCCAACGCCACATCGATTTCCTCGGCTTCCTTGCCGCGGAACTTCAGCTTCTGCTTCAATTCCCGCTGGGAATGCTCGCGGCGCACCAGCAAGCCGAGAGCCTGCTGGTACGCCGTGAGATCAGAGTTTTTTTTCCGCACCGTACT
>DATMWF010000220.1:0-6943 GCA_035562675.1 Arenimonas sp.
TCCCTGTTCCTGCGCGGCGGCAACTCCAACCACACCCTGATCCTGATCGACGGCGTGCGGGTCAATTCCGCCACCCAGGGCCTGTTCGATTTCGCCCACCTGCCTTTGGCCAACATCGAGCGCATCGAGATCGTGCGCGGCCCGCGCGCGGCGTTCTGGGGCTCGGACGCCATTTCCGGGGTGATCCAGATATTCACCCGTGCGCCGGAAAAACTGAGCGCCGACCTGAGCCTCGGCAGCTATCAGCGCGTCGGCGGCAACCTCGGCTTCGGCATCGGCGACGAAGACAACAACATCGGCGTCATCGCCGGCGTGGACAGCACCGACGGCTTCTCATCCACCAACCCCGGCAACGTCTGGAGCTATGACCCCGACAATGACGGCTACGACAACCGGCGCGTCGGCCTGAATGCGCAGGCCAAACTCGGCACCCAAATGCTCAAATTCTCTGGTATCGCAACGCAGGCCGAGGTCGAATTCGACCAGGGCCTGACTGATGCCGACAACCATTCCTGGAGCGCCGCCCTTTCCGGCGCGCTGGCGGCAAATTGGGATCATGCGCTGACCGTCGGGCAGGCGTATGAAAAACTGCAGACCCCCGCCTACGCAAGCACTTACGGCAGTACGCGGCACAGCATCGACTGGGCGCACGCCCTGCAGCTCAATCCGTCGGCGCAGCTGGGCTTCGGGCTGAACTGGTCGGAGGAGGATGGCTATTCCAACGGCTGGGCCGGCCCTGAATTCAATGAAACCCGGCGCAACACCGGTGTGTTCGCGGTTCTGGATGCCCGCCACGACGCGCATAATTTCGAACTGGCCACACGCTTCGACGACAACAGCCAGTTCGGCGCGCAGCTGACCTCCAGCGCAGGCTGGTCCTGGCAGATCGATGCCGGAAACCGCATGCGCGCCAGTTGGGGCCAGGGCTTCCGGGCGCCGAATTTCAACGAGCTGTATTACCCGGGATTTTACGGGTCGTTCGCCGGCAATCCGGACCTTGAACCCGAGCAGTCCAGCAGCGTCGAACTCGGCTATATCCTGAGCCTGGACGAAGGACTGCGCGCCGAGTTTTCCGCATACCAAAGCAACGTCGAAGACTTGATCAGCTTTACCGGCATGAATAACAACGCCGAGAACATCAACCGCGCCCGCATCCGGGGCGTCGAAGCCGAACTGCGTGGCCAGGAAAACGCCTGGCAATGGCGTCTGCAGGGCACATGGACAGATGCCATCAACCAAGAGACCGGACTGGCCTTGCTGCGCCGGCCGGAATGGAAAGGCTTGGCCGGGCTGAGTTACCAATTCAGCGGCCAGACGACGCTAGGCGCCGAACTCACCGCCTATGGCGAACGCCCTGACATCGGCACGGTCCTGCCGGGGTACGGACGCCTTGACCTGACCGCCAGCTGGCCGATAGCGAAAGCATGGCGTGTGGAAGGCCGGCTGGAAAACCTGCTGGACAAAAACTACCAGGTGATTGACGGCTACAACACGCCGGAGCGCAGCGTTTTCATCCGGCTGTCCTATCAGGCGCAATGATCCGATGAGGGCCGGGCAACCGGCCCTCTTGTTTTGCGCAATGGCTGGGTTATGCTAGACAGCGCGGCCATCTGAAATCATCCATGGAAAATCCGGACCACCAGCTTTCCAGCAAGACCTTGAACCAGTCCGGGTTCCCCCAGCATGTGCTGAAACTCTGCGACGGCCTGCTCAGGATCAATTCGGACTTCTTCGAACTGCACCTGCAGAAGCTTCTGAACGACTTCGAAAGCATCCTGTTCAAGAGCACGGAGAACTCCGGCACCAACGACACGCAGACCGAACAGTTCGCGCATCTGCGCAACCTGAAACGCACCCGGCATGACTTCATCCCGCGCTTCCTCGCCGGCGTTGAACACCAGCTTGCCGGCATACGCACGGCGGCGGGCGGCGGCGCGGCGGCAAAACCCGTCAGGCCCGATGAACTGCATCTGCTGGATACGGAGGCGTTCGATGAGGCACAGGTCCGCTTTGAAATAACCTCGCGCTGCGAATCGCAGAACAGCTTCGATCTTTTCCTGCTCGGCCAGCGCTTCGGCGTGCTTGCCGGGCGTCCGGCCTTCGACGCCGAGCAGTTGCCGCTCGGCCCGAAAAACCTCTGTCTGTGCCTGCAGGACGCGATTCAATGCCTCGACCTGGACGCCCCGCACACCAAGCAGATCTACTATCTGTTCGAAAGGTACGTGTTCACCGGGTACTCCGACCTGCTCACCCTGTGCAACAACTACCTGATCAGCAACGGCGTGCTGCCGAACCTGTCGTATGTGCCGTTCCGGAATCCCGAGCTCAGGCACAAAAAGTCCCCGATCGCCCTGCTCGGAAAGGGTCAGCCCGGAAGAGCATCCGAAGAATCCGCGGATGCCGCCATGGATCCGAAAGTGCTTGCCTTCAAGCCCGGCCACGAGCATCCGCAGGCGCACGAACCGAAGGATCCGGCCAGGATCGAAGAGAACTTCTCGCAGCTGCGGCACCTGTTGGCGAAACGCAAGCAGCTGCTGAACAAACTGAGTTCTTTTTCCAGCACCTATCTGAGCGAAGCCGGCCGGCTGCCCGATGGCGCCAGGCGCGCGACGGATGCGCCGCCTGAGCTGCTGAAAGCCATTCTGGACGACTTCCAGCTGAATGCGGCCGGAAAGCCGAACGCACGCGCCAGCATCCAGCACCTCAAGCATGACCTGATGGCCCAGCTGCGCAACCAGTCGAGCAGCGAGCTTGAGCTGACGCTCAACGAGGAGGACAGCGACGCCATCGACCTGGTCGGTCTGGTGATGGACAACGCCCTCAAGGACGTGAATCCGAATTCGGTCGCCTCCCAGCTGCTGTCCATCATGCAGACACCGCTGATCCGCGTGGTGCTGCAGGACAAGACCTTCTTCAGCGACCACGTGCATCCCGCGCGGCAGATGCTGAACATCATCGCCGAAACCGGCTTCAACTGGCTTGATGAAAACGGCGGCGACGACGCCCTGCACGAAAAAATCTCGTCCATCGTCAACCGGACGGCCAGGGAGTTCGACGGCGACAACCAGGCGCTGGTCGAAGCCTACCGGGAAACCAACGAGCTGCTGCAGACCTTGATCCGGAAAGCCGAGGCCGCGGAAAGGCGTCAGATCGAGGCCGCGCGCGGCAAAGAGCGCCTGAGCATCGCCCGCAAGCGCGCCGCCCTGGTGATGGCCGAACTCACCGCCAAACGCGAGATGCCGGTATCGACCCGAAGCCTGCTCAACAAGGCATGGACCGACGTGATGGCCTTGACCGAACTCCGGCAGGGTTCCGATTCGCAGAACTGGAAGGAACAGAAGGTCATCGCCGAAAGCATCATCGCCGCCAACGAACCGGATGCCGAAAAACTCGACCAGCCGCGGGCCAAGGCGCTCAAGGAAAAAATCCAGCACGCCCTGGCGCTGGTCGGCTACCACCACGACGAGGCGGAAAGCATCGCCGACAACCTGGTCGCCGGCAGGACCTCGGACCAGCCCGACATCCAGATCACGATCCCCGAGAAAATCCGCTTCGGCGAAAACACCCAGGCCGCGAACATACACGTCTATGAGCTGGATGAACGGCAGATGGAACTGGCCGAAGAGATCCGGTCGATTCCGGTCGGCACCTGGCTTGAATTCATCGTCGCCGACAGCGCGAAACCGGTCCGCCGCAAGCTGGCCTGGAAAAGCCATGTAACCCACAACATCCTGTTCGTGAACCAGCGCGGCCAGAAGACCTCCGAAATGATGGTGGAGGAACTGGCCGTGGAGCTTTCCGAAGGACGGGCGCGCATCCAGGTCGAAGACCGGCGCAACCTCGTGGAACGCGCGTTCGAGAACGTCCTGAACTCGCTGCGCAGCCTGCTGCCCGGCCGGAACGGCAAAGACCATGACTGAGGATTTCCGCCGCCTGAGACGCCGCAAGGCCGATACCTCGATACAGGTCTTCGACTGCATGACCCAGCAGCCGATCGGATTCATCGCGGACCTCTCCGAAGTCGGCATGATGATCGCCGCCAACCGCCGGATGGTCCCGGACGGCCTCTACCAATGCGAAGTCCGCTTTTTCAAGGCATCCGACGTCGACAAGACCATCCATGTCGGCGCACATGAGCTGTGGTCGGAAACCAACCCGCAGTCGGGACAGGCCGAAGTCGGCTTCCGCTTCATCGACATCAGCCCGGCGGACCGGGCCTGGCTGCGCGCCTGGGTCAACGAACCGGGCAGCCGATACGCCTGATCCGGCCGCAAAACATCCGGCAAACCGGCCGTATTTACGGCACAATAGAGCTCGAATCCACCCCAGAGCCGACCATGAGCGCATTCAAGGACCATCTCGCATTCGTCACCCACAGCGCGGACGCCGCGCTTCAGAAAGCCGGGTTCGACCATCTCGTCATCGCCTCGGGCGTCGAGAAAATGCGCTTTCTGGATGACATGCCCTACCCGTTCAAGCCCAATCCGCAGTTCAAATACTGGGCACCGCTGAACCAGCACCCGAACAGCTGGATCGCCTACACGCCCGGCCGGAAGCCGGTGTTGGTGGTTTACCAGCCGGACGATTACTGGCACGTGCCGCCCAGCGCACCGCAGGGCGAATGGGTGGAGCATTTCGACATCCGCATCATCCATGACGCCGCCGATGCCGTGCGGCACCTGCCGGATGCCGCCCATGCCGCCGTGATCGGCGAAACCGACGCCGCGCTCGGCGCCTACGTGCCGAACAATCCGAAAGCCGTGCTTGATTACCTGCACTACCACCGCGCCTACAAGACCCCCTATGAACTGGCGCAGATGCGCAAGGCGCAGTCCAAAGCGGTACGCGGCCATCAGGCCGCCGAGAAGGCGTTCCGCGCCGGCGGGTCGGAAGCGCAGATCAACGCCGCGTTCCTGGCCGCTTCCGGACATACCGACAACGACGTGCCGTACAACAACATCGTGGCGCTCAACGAAAACGGCGCCACCCTGCACTATCAATACAAGGGCTTCAACAAACCGGCCCATCACCGCTCCCTGCTGATCGACGCCGGCGCCGAATACAACGGCTACGCCGCCGACATCACCCGCACCTACGGCAACGGGTTCGAGCTGTTCGAGCAGTTGGTCGACGCGGTCGATAAAGAACAGCTGGCGCTGTGCGCGCAGGTCAAGGCCGGACTGGATTACCGCGACCTGCATCTGCAGTGCCACCTTCGGCTGGGCGGCGTGCTGCGCACGCTCGGCATCGTCGACATGGATCCGGCCGGCATGCTGGAAAAACGCGTGACCTCGGTGTTCTTTCCGCACGGCCTCGGCCATCCGATCGGCCTGCAGGTGCATGACGTGGCCGGCTTCTCCGATGAAAACGGCGTCCTGATCCCGCGTCCGGAAGGCCACCCGTTCCTGCGCATGACCCGCACGCTGGCAGCCGGCATGGTGGTCACCATCGAGCCCGGCCTGTATTTCATCCCGAGCCTGCTGGCGCAGCTGAAGACGCGTCCGGAGGCCAAGGCGGTGAACTGGGCCAAGGTCGAGCAGCTGATGCCTTACGGCGGCGTGCGCATCGAGGACGAAGTGCACTGCACCGGCGGTGAACCCGAGAACCTCAGCCGCGACGCGTTCGCGGCGCTTTGAACACTGAACCATGGGGATGGTCAAAATGCTGCGTGCTCTACTTGCCGTATTCCTGCTCGGCCTATGTCCGGCGCTTGCCGCTAAAACCCCGCCGGTCCAAGAAGCGCTGGCCGGTGGCCAGGGCGCGGTGCTGTTCCAGCTCAGCGATGACTTTCCGGTCGTATTTCCCGGCGGGTTGATTCCGCAGATCTCGGTGACGCCCGCCGGTTCCGACGGCAAGACCGTGTTCTTTCTCGAGGGCAGCAGCAACGGCTTCCGGACCACACGTTCGTACCTGGGTGCATTGCCGCCGGGGCGCTACCGTTTTGTGGATTTTCAAGCAGTGGACTGTAAGGTCCTCTGTGCGGAGCCGTCCTTGCCCGCGCCGACGGACATGCCCGAATTCGATATCAGTGCCGGCCGCGTCCGTTATCTGGGCACCATTGGCCTGGCGATGGTTTCAAACAGCTACAGCACCAATCCAAAAGCATTCCGCAACTATTGGAACTGGAATCACCGGCCCGGATCAGACGAAGCCAAGCATATGCTGGGCGCCTACCCGGCTTTATCTACCTACACCACGGCGCTGGACAGCGGTTGGGCTGGCAACGAGGCCTCATCAGCGGAAATGAACCGCATCCAAATGAAAGCCGGCAGTTACGGCATGCTGGGTGCGACTGACTACGGCGAAGACGGCTTCTATTTCAGCTCGCACAACGGCATGATCAAACGCTACAAGCCCGGTGGTGCGCTCGAGCTGCTCGATACCGGCCATGATCTGATGGTGACCTCGGTGCGCGAACTGGCGGGCGGCCAACTATTCACCACCGGTGAAGCCGGCATGCTGCGTTATTCCGCAGACGACGGGATGACGTGGGTCGGCCGCGGCGAAGGGTTGCCTTTCGGCTTGACCACCAATGCCGTGGTCATCGGCGATGACGAGGTGGCGTTTACCCTTCAGAAAAACGATGCCGTATCGCTCTACCGCGGCAAGGCTTCCGGCGGGGAGTGGCGGAAAATAGGCGATTTCCCATTGGTGTTCGCGACCTGGACCGGCCTGCCCGGCGCGCAACCGGAGCTGTTTCACCACAACGGCACCTTGGTGCTGACCCTGCCGAGCCGGAAAATCGCGGTAATCGATCTGGCCACGGGGACGAGCACGTTGCGCGATCCGCCCGGCAGCATCGGCATGGCCAAGCTGTCCGGCGACGGCGTACTGCGCTGCGCCTGCGCCAAGAGCATCGCCACCAGCCCCTATGAGAGCCGCGACTACGGACAAACCTGGACACCCGCCGCATTCAACCGGTTTCTCGGGCTGCCGGAATTCC